>JABCTV010000042.1 GCA_018238205.1 Candidatus Thorarchaeota archaeon | reverse complement strand
TTTCTCTCGTCATCTAAATTCAACTTATAGTTTCGGGTTGACTTTCAAATGTACTATGCTATTGTCTAATCAAATGAGACCTGCTTTCTGAGCAAATTTCCTGTATCCTTTCATCAATAATTTCACAATATTGAGTCTGAGTACAAACTTGATCCACTCATCATCTGTTGGTTCCTTGAAGAAGAGTCCGAACCTAGCTGCGTATTCATCCTCATTATCGTAAGTTATCAATTTCTCAACTGCTTTTGGTGCAAACGTGAGCTCAACATCCGGATTTTCAGCTCTAACAGGATTCACAGAAATCTTGCTCTTTCCAGTAACTAGAATATGGAATCTATCCCCTTCAAGATCGTAATCGATTACTGCACCTTTCTTGAGCCCTTCAAAGATTCGTGGGTGTGCAGCAAGATAATCCATGAATTTTCTCTTGAGTGGATTCTCATCTGTTGTTTTCATTTTCTTTGCCTCCCTAGCAAATGGAAGTAAGAACTCGGGAAGGTCGAGAACTGGCAAATCACTTTCAATGTGCTTGGCACCATCCACGAGACCTCTATGACAGAATGGACAGGCTGTAATTAGTATCTCCGCCTTAGTTTCTTCTGCTTCTTTGATTCTGTTTCCAGCTACGTCGTTTGCAAGCTCACCGAAGCTTCCTTTGACGCCTCCACCACTTCCACAGCAGTGCGCATATCTCTTGTTTGTTTCCATCTCAACAAGTGTGACATTTTCAACTGCTTCTATGACTCTTCGAGGAGCTTCGTAAACCTCAGCATGACGACCCAGGTGGCAAGGATCATGATATGTTGCTCTGATTGGTTTAGGTGATTCAAACCCAATCTTTCCTTCTTGGATCATTCTATCAAGAAACTCTGTTACATGTAAGACCTCAAAGTCATACTTGTAACCTTCTTTTGGAACATCAACCTTCCACGTTCTGAAGCAACCTGCGCATGCTGTTACTATGATCTTTGCACCTGATACTTTCATCTGCTCAATATTGGCCTTAGTAATTCGCTCAAATAATTTTGTCCTACCTAGTCTAAGGAGCACACTTCCACAACACTGCTCATCTGATAAGATAGTAAAATCGATTCCAACCTTGTCGAACAATTCTACTGTGGTTCGGGCAATCTCTTTTTCTCTGTAGGCGCTAGTACATCCAACAAAATAAACGACCTGAGCAGTTTCGGGCCACTTACGGTCTCCGAATAACTCCAATCTTTTATCACTGGGTTCTTTGTAAGGATTCCCAAGTTCGTTAATCGAATCTTCAATCACTTTGTGTTTTGGCATACCAAAATTATTCTGAACTAGGTCCCTTCGAAGTGCTTCCACCATATCAGGCAAATTTATTCCGTCCGCAGTGGCTGCACAGGTTTCCATACAGCTCTTGCATGTTGTACATGTAAAAGCCCAATCCGCAATATCGTTGCTAAGAGGAATTCTCTCGTTCAGGAGGTCGTTCATGATCATAATTCGGCCTCTTGCAGAATAAGCTTCGAACCCAAGCACATTCTTGATTGCGCATGGCATGAATACATCTCGATTTGATGCAACAGTTTTATCAGCTAGAGAACAATCTCCACAACGAGCACACAACCACATTTCATCTTCGTACTTTGAGAGGTTCTTCAACTTCACATTCATTTTAGTTACCTCCCTTGAATACTTCAGGTGCGAAGATATTATCTGGGTCCAGAGCTTTCTTTATCTTCCAATATGTATCGATGAAGTTTTTGTCGACTTTCCTAACGACCCGATCTTCCCACAATAATCCGCTCCAGTAAGGACAGGCTCCAGTATCGAAGACTTCATCCAACATCTCATTCCAGGCTTTGAGTGCCATCTCCATTTTGTCCTTGGTCGGAACGAATATTGTGATCCAGCCAGTTGCATAAGCTCTATCTGCTGCTAAGCAACTTGCAATCCACTTGATATCATTATCAAGTAGCTTGTATTTTTTGAAGATCGCCCACAATCTTTCCATGACCTCAGGGATTCTAGTGATTGGTCTCAGGTGACATGTGTTCAACCAGAAACCGTTATTGTAGAGTGGTTGTACGAGGTTGAACATCTCTGACCAGTGCATCTGAGCGGCAAAGTTACCAATGTCTTTTGCTCCATATTTTTCAGACATTTCTCTGAGAATCTCCATTTTACGATTTGCTAATTGTAAATCTGTTTCTTGAACTATAGCTGAGATGAATGCATGAATCTCCTTGTGCATGTTTAGTAGACCCGGGAAGAAGGTTTCTGTTGACTGTCTATCTGCTAGTAATATCAATTCTTCAGTAAAGCCGTACCTCTGAGCCTCTAACATGAAATCTGTTGCTTCCTTTAGGGTCTTGAATCCGAAGTCACCATAGGTGAAGTGCTCTGCTTTTGGATATATCTTGAGAGTGACCTTTGTCTTTACACCAAGTGTTCCATGGTCTCCAAGAAAGATTCCAGTGAGATCATTAAATGCAGAATATCTTCCAAAGAGCTGCGCGTCAGGATTCCAACCAGTACCAGTTCGGATGACCTCTCCATTTGCTAGCACAACTTCAAGTGAAACGACACCTTCAGTGGATGGTCCGTATTTAGAGGCTGCATAGCCAATGCTGTTGATACTAACAGATCCACCGACGGTCCCGGCATTTCCACCGTAAGGACCACGGAAACCCAGCTTGAATCCTCTATCATCGAGCCTATGGATAAGTTCGGCCCATCTGAGACCTGCTTCAACAGTGACAGTCATGACATCATCATCGATTTTGATGACTTTATCCATATTCACCAGATCAAGCATAACAATATTGGGAACCCGCGGTAAGCATGCCCCACAGATGCCATTTCGTCCACCTGCTGGTATTATAGGTGTTTTAGTTCGAGTACAGAGATTCACGATCTCTTGGACTTCCTCGACGTTATTTGGCATGACCACAATTCCAGGTCTCTCTGCTTCAAGATGAGAAGCATCTTGAGAATATGAAGCTATGATGACCTGATTATCGTTAACTCGATCTTGTCCCGTTATGGATACGAGTTCTTCATAGAGCGGATGATTTTCCGAAGATTTTACGATAGTCATAATTGACACTCACTTTTTTTTGAAACATGGTAGTATAAGTGTTAAGCGTTCTGCTCAGAATTCCAATGATGAATACAACCTGGTGCGATAGTACAGAGAAATGAGACCTGATTTATTATGGAGCATATTTCAAGCAATTTCTTCAATCAATTCTGAGAGAACAAGCTGCTTTGGTTTGAAGCGTTTGAATTGCATGGTGGAAGCTGAATGGATTGATCTTTCTAATTCATCGAGTCCCTTACACCAGATTAGATGTTCTCCCTTTTCCATCTTAGTAACTAATTCCCATTCATGCCCACCTGTGATGTCAGGATTCTGAATAACAATGAGTTTGCGCCCCTTTGTCACATTCTCCATGATTGTACCTGCACCACAATTACTGATTATGATGTCCGCTTCGTGGTAGTATTCGTTTAAATTTGGAGCAAATCTGATGTATTCGATATTCTTTGGAATATATTTTCCTTCTCCTATTTGCGCAACGACATCAGCTTTGATCTTACCCTCATTGACCAAGCTATCTATTTTCATGATTAATTCATCATGTGGAAGTGAAGTTCCAACAGTCACAAAAATCAGAAGATCATCCCCTTGTAATCGACGCCCTCATAGCGTTCAGCTAATTCAGGCCAACTACTCAACCACAAACTGGTCTTGCCAATAAGAATCTTACCCGCTTTTGATGGATAGAAGACACGACTAGGGCTTTCAACATAGATTGTCTTTATTTTGAAGAATGTAGCGAGAAGAAAGGGTGGAATCGTAAGTCCCGAACCTGTAGATATTACGACATTTGGACGAACATAAAATAGGATCATTAGACTATGAAGAAATAGAAAGAGGGTACGAAGGATAGTCATAATTCGATTATCTTTTGCTCTAAATCTTGGTGAGATGACGCTGAAGTAATTCTTCCCCACCTTCTGCTTCGTGATTTCTGATTCCCATGGGACAATGAAGAATTTCTCATCCTCAATTTGATTGCTAAGAATCAATCCTCTCGTTGTATGCCCACCAGAACCAAGCACGAATAAGACTCTCAAGCTCACCAATACTCTCCATATATTTCACAAGAACGTATATCTCGAATTCTTATCTCCAATATCATCCTTTTGTTTTGAGGGGGAAGTATTTTATTTGATATCCTCTCTAATATTTGGCGCCAAATGTTATCGTTTCAATTTGAGCATTCACTAATACCTGTCTTGTTTCATACCCAGATTGGTATCTACGTAATACGTCCGTGTGACACTCACAATGTCTGGATGAGATGAACAGTTTATATGATGAAAACTCCACTGGAAACTAAGGTCCGTTATCATACGGTCCTATAAACCAGTGAGATGAGCAACTTGAGTTCACGAATAATTGACCCATCCGGACCTAGCCAATCTGTTAGACTCTTTCATCTAGAGATTAACAAGATTACAATAGCTCAACTAGAAAGTAAGATTTCAGCCATTAAATACACTCCTCCAAAGAAGACATTGACTGAAGGATTTTCAAAAGTTGAGACTAAAGCAAAGAGAATGCGCGCAGAATATCAGATCAGCTTCAAAGTTCCAATTCGATATTATGATGATGACGAAGCAAAGACCAGGTATTATATGAGCACTGAAAAGGGCACTGTATTGATCAATCTAACTACCAAATATGTGGAAGTTAGAGGTTCTGATCGATTGGCTCGGAGATTCCGTAGAATCTTCTACAGCGAGTTTTCAGACTTTGGCCCTGTTATGGAACCGCTTGATTTAGTGGAGAATAAGAGTTCAAAGGGATTCTATAGCGCAATCATTAAGGCTAGTGAAGCCAAATCAAAGGAAAATACAAACATAGAACATTCTGTCTATACCAATGTCGCAGCACAGGGTCTGAAGAGCGCTGATTTTCGAGGTGAATACCTCCAACACAAGAAGGAAGTTACAGTATACGGAACAATACACAAGGGTACAATAGCGATGTTCAGCGGTACTCTGACTTTCCCCAGCAACACTTCATTGAAGACAGCGATAAATTGTCAAAAAGGATCTATCCAAATCTTCAGAACTGAAGATGGAATTCTCGAGAAGGATATTCGTTGGCTCATTGAACAAATGGTTACAGCAGCTAACCTGTAGTAATTTGATTCGGGATAGGTGAGAACCTTCCCGATTCATCTCACTTTATTGGAACTACATCCAGTCCTTAGCATCCCTTTTGATGGCTACAATAGTACGGGTATTTTCGATGTACCATCTAGTTTTATCTCTGAAAATTGGCCAGAACTCGAAGAAGCTTTGTGGGTCCTCGGTTTCGATCAGTAGAAATCCACTCCAATCGGAACCCCAAGCATGTTTGTAATCCCCTATCAACTTAAGATGCTCAGGCCAGCTTCCTTTTCCAAATTCATCCCAAAATTCTTTTGCTTTGCCTGCTTGCTCAGGAGTCATAAGTTGAAACCGATAGAATACAATGAACCCATAGGACATCTTAGTTTCACCGAGTGATGAGTAGTGCTCATGGATAAAAACGTTCGGACTTGATGTCGGTGGATTAAAAAGATTGGAATTGAGGTTACCTGTGAAGGACATGCCTCCAAACGCTGATGATATCGTACGAAGGGATTACCAACACGGTCGAGTTGGGTATGCATTTCAGTGGAACATGTCCAATCATCTAGTTCTGGGAAACAAGAAAGGTGACCTAGCTGCGCTCTGGGCTCATCTAAAGACCATTCAAGCAGGAAAGATACCTGAGGTTCTATTTACTGATCCATTCTACACGCGAGCATCAAGACTCAGACTTGCTAAAATGTCGAAAGCAAAAAAAGTAGGATTTCGTAAGCGGTTAGAACGAACCGCCGCAATTTCCCAAAAGGTTGATGATGATCTTGTTCAGAAACTGCGGGACTATCATCGTTCTCGCAATGACCTTAGTTATTCATCAGATCATGGGATTCTCAAGGAGTTCCTGTATAATGATCCTCAGACAATTGCTATTGAAGTACCTGTTTGGTCAGAACGTTATAGAATGACTGGACATATCGATCTAGTTCGATTTGTTGATGGTTGTATACAGGTTTCTGATTACAAACCTGGTACTTTGGTGTCTACGAAAACAAGATTCCTTAATTCATTACCTCAGGTTTCTGCTTATGGAGAGATGATGGCGATTCATCTAGCTGGGACTTTGCGTGCTGCTCTTGATGCTCCTCTGTTACCGAAAATTAGCTGTTCAATTTTTGATACTCACTCTTGTTGGCATTTTGGTGCAGAGATGTTTGTCCAACTCCAAGAAACTGGTATGCTTAGGGACTTCTAGGATTCACCGTTTTCAAGAATGGTCATTTTCACTTCTTCTTCAACAGATGGGGCTTCAGTGGCAATTCCGCTCCATTTGAGTTTGAGAGTTGGTCTTTCAGAAACAAGACCTTCTCTTATTCTTGAGAAGTAATTCTCACTCAGTATTCCAAAGTTGCCTAAGGCCGCATCTACGGGAATCCATCCCTTACGCTCTAAGAAAACCTCGGACCAAGCGTGAGGTTCTGGTTCAGTCTTGCCACCTCGATAGAAGTGACCAACAACCCTTCGTGCCGGAATTTTCACAGTTCTTAGAAGAGTAATGAACAGGTCCGCATGCTCATCACAATCACCCTCCTTTTCTCGAACAGCTCGTGCTGCTCCTATTCTTTCATCAAGGTGGGTCTTTAGTTTTACAGTATCTCTAACGATATCAAAAGCCAGTCTCGCATATGACTCATCATCACCAGTTCTCTCTGCCATTCGTTCAGACATTTCTTGTATGATTTCGTCATCAATTTCCCAGTATTTCTGTAATGCGCAATATGTTCCTTTATTCTGTGTAATCATTTGTTGAGGAGTAGATTGGGGCTCCATTAACCAATCTCTCCTTGTAGTGTCAATCCGAAGGATGACCGTTGGTGAGAAGCTCTCTCCTGGATTTATCTCTGGAACTTTGATTACAGCAACCATGTTCTGCTCTGCTCGTTCAGTAACCTTTGCTGGAGGAAAAACATCTATCATTTCCACGAATAGATTGTCTGAGCCTGTGAAGAGATGCCATGTCATCAATCCTCGTTTCAGCTTAGTCGTACCTCTGTTGTGAATATCAGCTTGCATATCTATCCGTAAGCGCATCAAACAACCTCTATTACTGTCTAGGAATGCTCGGAGCTTTCCGCGAATAGATTTATGTGTCTGTTGTATATACTTTCCATTTGTCCATCTGGGATAAAGTACTGGTACGCGAGGTTATTGCATGGCGAAGGATCCTGACAAAACAGGCGGTAAGGGCGTAGTTGATGGTCTCCTTACAGAACTAGGCGTCGATGATGAAATGAGACAAGAACTCATTGATTCTGGACGAATGTCAAGTGATGTGATGCGAGTAGAATCAGCAGAACAGGTTCGGCGTCGTATGGAACTAGAAACTAGTTCTGAGCAAGTGCGAGATAGCATATCCTTACTGGAGCGGAATATTCTAACTGTAGATGGAACCATTGATAGAATTGAGAGGGACCTGGTTCCAGTAGTACTATCATTCCTTGTTGGTTTGAAGGGTAATCTTGTGAGTATGCGAGGTGATATTGTATCACAAAGCAAGCGCAAGGCAAAAACTAATTTGCAATCTATGTTCATTGATACTGTAGTCAAAGATATTGTCGAGAATGAATTTACTAAGATTGAGGACTCTCTTACTACAGGCATGTCCACACCGATTCTTGAAAAAATGAGAGACATAACCGATGGCATGAAAGAATCAATGAAACTTACATTCGAAGAGTTTTCTAAACTGAAAGGCGATGTAGATGATTATACTCAGAGGGCATCTACTGAGATTGAACACTTGTCCACAAAAGTTGGAATGAAACCCCGAATAGAGGTTCCAAAAGAGATTGAGGAGAAGCTGAAGAATTTCGAGCGCGATACCGACGAGCTAAAGCATGAACTTAGTTTGGAGAAACAGAAACTCGAGAATCGTCTAAAAGAGAATGAGGAGCTAAGGAAGAGTGTAGCAGAACTCAAAGTTCGTAACGATGACCTTGAGGATACTCTTATGGGTTTCCAAGCAGCTCCCAAAATAGATCAAGATGTTCTTATTGAACTCAGACAGACAGTAAAATCTCTTGAAGCCTCCAAGGAAGTTCAAGATGAGAAGATCAAAGAAGTTGAAGCTCGAGCTGAAGCCTCAGAATTGAAATCTACTGAATATCACGGAGATATCTCTAGGAAAGAAGTTGAAATTGGCGACCTCCAGACAAAAATCCGCCAACTGGAAGAAGAGATGGGTTCTACTGGAGCACGACTCGCTGAGATGGAAGAACTTCGGGCACGACTTCGTTCATACGAGTCTGGTGACAAAGCACGAGAACTTGAAAGAATCAAGACCGAATTAGAACGAGTATCAGCGAATTTTGAACGGATGACTACGGACCATGATGATAACAAAGTCAAATTGACAAAAGCTCAAGATACGATTGATGGATATATGGGCCTGATGGATAGTACCGAGAAAACTAAGGCGTATCTGATGGTTGAGGAACATGGTGAAATGGCCATACGTGAGATAGCTAGGGCTCTAGGCGTTGCACCTGCTATTGTAATGAAATGGGCAGAAGAATTCCAGACTCTAGGTATTGCTTGGGTAGTTGATGGTACCACACTTGTCCATAGAGACAGTGTAGAGAAGAAAGAGTAACCTATCATTCAATAGGTTGAACTTTATTCATGAATTGAATAACTTCGATCAAACTCTCAATCTTCATAGCATTAGTATAAATTTTCTCAAGAGCTTGCTTATTTGCAGTATCATTGTTGATATACTGTTTGAAGACTGGTTTGAGCATCCTATTCAGATAAGTTGACCGTAGATTCTCTAATGCATCTAGAAGTCCTTTGTCCAATTGCCCTGATTCTAATGCGCTCTTTACACTTGAGAGGCATCCGTAGCAATCATTTTTTCCTGAAATACCGAGTCCTTTCACACTCAATGTCTTTGTGACAAGTTTGATGTATTCATCCTCAGCTTTGTAGTAATCATTCACAGCAAGGAATTTCGTCTTTGAGCATTGGTCAAAGAAAGATTGACCTCGATTGGATGATGCAGCCTCGAATAGAGTACCTACCCTTTCAAGCTTTCTTGGATTGGGCATAGATTGAACCATTAGATAATTGGTGTTTATGCTTTTAATTTTGTCCTCGATTCGCTTGTTTGCGTAAAATGGAAGAGAAACCGTAAGAGCGATAAGCTCCGTATTGAGATGTATAGATGAGATGAGAGAAGCAGTTCTATACTCCAATCTGAAATCTGGTCTACGTTGTGATTTATGCGCAAGAAGGTGCGTTCTTCATGATGGTGAAACTGGATTTTGTAGAGTTCGACATGCAAAGGACGGAAAACTGTATACATCTGTCTATGGCTTGATAGATGGGATGGCTGCTGATCCTATAGAGAAAAAACCCCTCTTTCATTTTGCACCTGGAAGTAATGCGTTTTCCATCAGTACGTCGTCGTGTAATTTTAGATGTCAGTTCTGCTTGAACTATCATTCAGCACACCGAGAAACTCCTGTTGGTGAGAAACTCTCTCCTCAAGATATCATCAATTTAGCTGAAAGGCACAACTGCGGAGGAATCACATACACCTATACTGAGCCAACCGTATTCATGGAGTTCGCTCACGATACAGCAAAAATAGCTCGCTCAAAAGGAATGTACAACACCTTTGTGACTAATGGTTACTTGACACCTGAAGCTGTTGACTATATTGCTCCATATCTTGATGCTGCCTCAGTAAACTTCAAGGGTAGCGGAAATAAAAAATTCTACAATGAACTGATGTCAGTGTCTAAGATTGAACCAATATTCACTTGTATGAAGCGAATGAATGAGAAGGGTATATTGATTGAAATAACTAATCTGATCATTCCAGAGGTTGGGGATTTCCCGGAAGATACACGACAACTAGCTGATTGGACCGTCAATAATCTTGGTCCTCGCACTCCATTTCATATTACTGCCTTTTCACCAACCTACAAACTTACGAATATCCCACGTACACCTGTTACTATGCTCGAAAAACATCTTGATATTGCAAAGGACGCCGGTTTAGAGTTCGTCTATTCTGGTAACATCGCAGGTCATGATTATGAAAATACGTACTGTCCTGAATGTGGTTTCAAAGCTGTTGAGCGTTACTCAGTCTTTCTAAAGAGCAATAATCTGAATGAAGAAGGTCGATGTCCAAAATGTGACGCTGATCTCAATATAGCTGGTGTAAAATGGATGGTTCGCGGACCGGGTAAATCAAGATTCTTCTGAGGTGAGATGATGCAAGTTGCTGATGTCACCTGGAGAATGATTGATGGAAACCGTTTTGAATCTGGGTTAAGAATCTGGAAGGAGAAAGAGAAAACACCAAGTTTTCTTCCGCTACCTCCTGGAAAAAAGATTTCATGGGAGATTCGAGGACCAAAGAGATGCATTGGAAGTGTCAATGAGTCTGGGAAGCTTGTACCCTGCCCAGAAAACTCGGTCATCCTTGATAGTGGTCAGAAATGTGGTCCCTGTTCTGCAGGAGATATTGTAGATCCTTGCATTAGATGTGATGGCCGTCGTTGTGATGCTGTCGATGCTAGAAAAATTCAATGTGAATCCACGGATTATGTTGTATACGCTGTAGTCTTTAATGACAAGACACTGAAAGTAGGTGTGTCATCAAAGGGACGCGCTCTTATCAGATGGGTCGAACAAGGTGCTGATTATGCTGGGGTGTTGCGAGAGATCAGCGGAGGGCGTATAGCTCGACGTGTTGAAGATCGTATTGGAAGACAACAAGGAGTGACAAAGCAGGTTCGATCTGAGCGAAAAACACGTGCGCTCATGGAAAAATTGGACATCAATGATGCTCAATCAATAGTATCTGATTTCACAGAAGATGCAAGTCACCTTGAGTTAAATTCTAATGTAAGTCTTCAAGACCTTTCTTCCTTCTATACACTTGACAAGTTGAAGTCACAACCTGCTATTTGGAGAAAGAGGTCTCAGCCAATTGGTGGCCGCACAATTGTTGGAACGGTCGAAGGAATGAAGGGATCTCTTATGGTAACCTCAATTGATTCATCTTTGTTAGTTGTCGACTTGAAGCAATTGGTAGGATATCAAATAAATCAGGATTCAGATATTAGCATGATGACACAAACTGGTCTTGTAGACTTCTTCTGACAACCTATTTAGGGCGCTGTTGCTCCGTAAGAATCAATGACTGATGATGTGGAGGAGAAACCAGAGGTTCGTTACCTGTCTCTCATTCGAAAGGAGGGCGGTGAGCCAGTTATTGGCATACCTTATCGTGAGATGTCAGTAGATCCTGATTTGGTTGCCTCTTTCGTTATTGCAGTCATAATCTTTGAAAATCGGCAGCTGAAGTCATTCATCAAGGAAGGATATGTTGTTGTCATAGAAGAAGGTGAACATGTAGTCGGACTACTGATTGTCGATCGTGTTGATGATGACGAGATATATCGAACAGCATTGAAGAAAATTATCACTAAATTTGAGAGTACCTATGAAAATCAGATGATCTCATGGAAAGGGGATATTAGACCCTTCCGCGAGTTCGCCTTAGAAATCCTTCAGGTTTACCCATATCGTACTTTTAGTCTGAAGATGATACCTAAACTAGTAACGAAATCTGATGCAACACCAGATTATCAAGCTTCAATTCCGTGGAGTGTAGGTGAAACTGATGAAAAATTACAGATTGTTCTCGGGTATATCAATGGAAAGCGCACAATCGAGGAAATAATGAACCAATCAGAGTTTGAAGATTCTGAGATTCTAGCTATTCTTTCGATGCTTGATAAATACAAGTGGATTATACTTGAACGAAAACTGGAAGATTCTTCAATTCTTCTTAAAATAATGGAACCCCCAAAATTCCTCGTAGGAGTTTATGGTGAACAATTAACAGCAATCGTAGAGCAGTGTGATGGAACGAAAAGTCTCGCAACAATTTGTGAAATACTTCCCTTTAATATTGAAGCAGTGAAGTTGGTTGCAAAGAATCTTGTAGATGCTGGAGTTCTCGGATATAGTACTAATGACGAGGAGGTCGAGCTCTAATGCCGTTGGATGTTTCTAAGGTTCGCTACATTTCATTGATTAGAATGGAGGGTGGAGAATCTGTCCTAAACATCCCTTATGCCGAGCTCACAGTAGATCCTGACTTAATTGCTGGTTTTGTTACAGCGGTAATCATCTTTGCGAAGACACCAATTCGGACAATCCGAAAGGCTTCATATGATATTCTAATTCAAGTAGGCGAAACTGTGCTTGTGCTACTTGTCGTAGATCCAGTCCCTGATGAAGCTCCCTACAGAGCAAAGCTTCAACATATTCTCAATGAAGTTGAATCTCTCCATGGTGATAAGCTCCGTCACTTTGAGGGTGATGTCCGAAGATTTCGAGAGTTTGCACTTACAATAATCAAGGAATTTCCGTTCAAATCTGCAGATTTGAATATGATTCCTGTATTCACGAACTCCGGAGTTAAGATACCCTTCCGAGTTGGTAATGTTGACCATGAATTGGAACAGGTGGAGTCTTTCATTAATGGAAAACGTACTGTGGCAGAAATCATGGACCTTATGGGGCACTCTGATTATGAAGTTCAAGCTTTGATGTCAATTCTTACAAGATATGAGTGGATTGAATTCAAACCTAGATTGAGAGACAATGATGTGCTACAAATACAAGACTGTCCTGCAATCATTCTTGACAAGCTTAAAGCAGATTATGGACAAGCTCTTGAAGATGTGATGACCAAATTTGATGGAACAGCTAAGATTATTGATGTCGTTGAAGGTCTTCACAATAAAGAGGCTGGTCTTCATTACGATAAAAATGCCCTCATGTTTTTGATTAAAAAACTAGTCGAGGTTGGTTGTCTGAAGTCTGTACTTGCACCTTAGAGGATTCGATCCGCCCCTGGTATACCAACAACATCACTGCGACACTGTTTACAATGAGTGAATTGGGTGATATTCTTTGAGGCTATCTGACGCGCCATGGATAATTCCTCCGTAGTTGGAGGTCTAAGTTTTTGATTATTTCCACATAGGATCAATGGAACAATATTTTGGAGTGAAGCACCAGAATCTACAATTTGTTTTGAGAGAAATTCGATATCTTCTGTATTGATATTTGGCATCAGGATAGTATTCACTTTGACTGTGATACC
The DNA here is from genome assembly GCA_018238205.1 of Candidatus Thorarchaeota archaeon. Taxonomy (GTDB): domain Archaea; phylum Asgardarchaeota; class Thorarchaeia; order Thorarchaeales; family Thorarchaeaceae; genus SMTZ1-45. Next base: position 7,312 of record JABCTV010000042.1, on the reverse strand, counting down.
CAAGGCTACCGTTCTTTCAATACCAGATAGCTGTTTCTGAATGATAGCTTCACCCATCTTTTGTCCTTGTAATACTTCTCCATCAATACGAGCCCATTCATAGACCTGAGCAGCCGTTTCGGGAAGAATTGCACTCATTGATACAGAAATAGATCTAACTCCTAGTTCTTTCAGCTTTATCACTGCATCTTCCAATAGAACTCCATTTGTACATAAACAGAAATTGAGTTCTTTATTTTGATTCCGTATCCCTTCAAGTGTAGTGAAGGTTTGTTCATTTGCTAGTGGTTCTCCAGGTCCAGAAATTGCCACAATTTTCAGCTGCGGATTCTTCTCAATTTCAGAAAATGTTCTGGCTATTGCCTCTTTGGGGTCCATGATGGATGCGGAGTAGCCCGGTTTGGATGTATGACATGAACTTCCAACACTATAATCACAGAAGATGCATTTAACATTACAATTACGCGCAACTGGAAGGTGGATTCTAGCCCAAAGATTATCACGTGTTTCTGAGTAACAGGGATGGTTTACAAAAGGGTATTGAGATGGAGCTGCCATGGCAATTCATTCACATTTGATGTAAGATTTTTCTTGCATCTCTAGCTGCTCGTTTTGCATCACTGAAAATCAATCCAAGTGCTGCATTTTCTGGAGCAGTGACAGTGAGCAGATAATCTGTTGATATATTGATCACAAGTGTTGTACCAAGGTCTCCCTGAATGATAATTGACTTGAGATCTCCCTGTTTCAACTCTTTTACAGTCTGTTCACCTGCTGCATGAATCCCTGCAACCATTGCAGCTACTGAAACTTCTTCTGTGCCTGCATGAAAATGACTGATGAGTGGAAGTCCCTCCACTGAAAATATGGCGGCTCCTAATATCGGAGATTTATTTGATAAATCCTTAAGGAGTACCATCAGATGCTCCTGTAGTTTCATGGCACTTTGGTCTTCCAAATGAAATCCCTCGTCTGTCTGACTAGTCCTCACGTGAAATAGTCATTGATAAATCTTGGCAAGATGGGTAATTTAGTACTCTCTACTCTATTAGACGCACTGATGTAATGGTGTCACTATGTAGGGATGTCGTTGGAAGTTTCATGACGCGCAGGACATTATCAGCTTCACTGTGAAGACCGGCCTCTTTGAGCATATCAACAAATTCGAAACCTGTTGTTATGATTACTCCTTTGACTGGTTTATTATTGCGCATAGAATCGAGAAGTTCTTCAGCTGAATACAACTTGCACTTGAGTTGTAGGTCGTTTTGTTTTTCCAAGTGGGACATTCCTTTCTTGGCAATACCTCGGTTCTCCTTCTGCTCGCTCGTGTATGCTTTTCTTCTATACATTCTCTTCAGTCTAACTAGACCTTTTTCAATAACCTCTTGAGCGTCGAGAGTCTTATGATAATTCGAAATCGAACTCTTTGGAGTTGTAGATACTAACCACGCAGTACCGAAATCTGCTTGATATCGCATTGCTTTAAGAATCTCAGATTCACCAAGAAGAGTAAGAGCTCTGTAACCTTTGTACTCTACTGATATTGTCCAATCTGGATTTTTATGATGGACCATCAAATCTGGTGTTAGACCCTCTCCTGTTGAGGGAACTGATGTTGTTACATCTGGGAAAAGAAGCATTATCAAAGAATGAAATGCCTCATGGAACATGTTATGTCGGAGGTTTCTGGCTTCTTGGGGATGTCGCAATCCTGCATCTCGATATAGAACGGGCATCTCCGCCTTCTGTCCCGTCTTGACTCTGACTTCATTCTTAGTTGTGAGTCTGCCTTTGGAGTGATTATACTTCACAAGCCTAACAGCGGCCTCATAGCTAATTAGGTCGAAGGCGATGCCACCTAGATTCGATTGTTTCAGAGATTTTTCTTCACTGATTCGACGCTCTGCTTCTTCATATGCCCAGTCAATAACTTCCTGACCATCACTTCTAAGAATTCCAAGAATGGACTTGAGCTTCTCATTCAGTGTGTATCTTTTAACATGGTTTCTTACAGCAGTACCGACTTTGATTGGAGGGGACAATTCTTTTCTCACTCAATATATTTTGGATAACTAGCTCCTTCTAAGGATATCCTTCGTTAGTTCAACTTCCTGAGTTTCCTCATCATACTTGACTAGGTCCGCATTTGCTAGATCGTGGACAGCCTTTAGAACTGCTGCAGGTTGAATCCCTGTACTTGTTTGAATATTCTTCCGTGGTATTGCAGTTTTCACATCATGCAATGTATACAGGATTCTAGCATGTGGTTTTCCAAAGAACACCGTTTCAATCAGAGTAATGTAGATTGCTAATAGATCACTAACATCAACTTTCTCTTGAAGCGCATCCTTTTCTGCTGAAGCTTCTCGATAAAGTTCTGAAACTCTTCCAAGTTGTCCGGTAATCTCATCCATTTCTTTTCTGAGTTCATCACGTTCTGCACGAATTGTATCAACGGCTTCTGTTTTGGATGATTCAGCCTCATCAGCTTTAGCACTTAGACCCACAAGTTCTTCTTTTGCAGCTGCTAGTTTCTTTGCTGACTTATCCTTTGCTAGGTCGGCTTTCTCAAGTTTGGTAGTGAGTTCCGTGACTTTCTCTTCAGCAGCCCAGGCTTTTTCTTCAGATTCTCGTTTACTTGTTCTGAGTTCTTCGCTTTCTCCTTTTAGAAAATCGCGTTCATCAACCATTTTCACAACGGAGTTCTTGAACTCATCAAGTAGCTCTAACAATTTCTCCCTATCGGACATAGAAACACTCCTCAATGGTTGGCATAGCAACCGGCTTTATATGAGTTTCACATCGTTATCTGCTGATTTCTTTTTCAGATAACTAATGTACATTGCTTTCAAATCCGCTAGCGGCAAACCAAATGCTTTGAAGGCTTCAAGCTCTCCTTTCCTCTTCTTTCTCAGCATAACTTCATTCTGTTTTCTCAAAAGTGGGTCTTCACTGATAGCTGGGATATTTCTATTCTGCTGGGCGCATTTCACATCTGATTTACTCATTGTTTCTAACGAATGTTCAATATCCTTGAGCATCCCATTTCTTCCCCAAAAATCATCTGTTGAGAGACCTAGCAGCTTGGTTTCTGGAGTGGCCAAGCCGCGTATATTTGATAGTTCGATTGAATTGCTCTTGATTGTGGAGAATATTCGCAGAGACCATGGTGACATGTCAACAAGAACAAGAATTGGTACTTCCGCATCTGCAAGTTTTCTAATCCATCCTCTCATATTTCTTCCTGGCTGTCCAAATAATGAACCAACTCCAATCTTGAGACTCTCGGGAAGTCCAAGTTCAATCAGGTTCCTAGACATAGCTTCTTTCTCAACGAATACAGCTGCATCGATGTTGATGTCATGAATCTTCACATCAAAAGGTCTACTTGAAATAAACCACCCATATTCCCCTGCCGCATTGCAATTGAGTTTCTTACCTGAGAGATCTGACAAAGTAACGTCACCATAGAATGTTCCTTTTGGTGAACTAACTACGCCCAATTCTTCACGTGGTACCGATGCTCCTTCATGACGAATCATCCTTTCACAGAGATTGATCATGCGATTGGTTTCAGTTTGTTCGGATATTTTCAGTACGTTTTGGACACTCTTCACTTTGTGCATGTAATAGAAATCTCTCAGACTCATTGACATATTCTGCTCCAAATGTTCCTTGAATCGTGAAAGTCCATAGACGAGACCTGCAATGGTCTTCGCACTCTCTACCTTTCGTCCGTCGATAAAGGAGGGTGATTCGTCGATTGGAACATACCCCGTATCTTGCGAATATTTGACATTCTTCTTGGATGAGCCGTAGTATCCAATCTCTGGAAAGACTCCATCTTCAATTGTGTCAGAGAGTTTTTCTAGAACGTTTTCAATGATACTAAGAACCTTAGTAGAGGTTACATTGGATAGGCGACTCATTGTGATGTCCCTCCTCTTGAATCAAGAAGTCTATCTACGCTAATCTCTCTTCCAGTTGCAGTAGACAGTGTTTCAGCCGTGAATTTATAGTATGCATTGAGACGGGATTCTCGTTTACGATGTATCTTTGCTCGATTTCGACTTCGAAGTTTTTTACTGAGTTCTCTCAGACAATCTTTGAAACCAAGATCAATCTCCTTACGAACTGCATCTACATCTGCAATGTACTCTTTTCCTATGGTCTTGTAAGGTATCTTTGTAGAGCAGATGTGCATCATGAATGTCAATGGATCCTCCTTTCGGAGACCATAGCTCTTGAGTTTAAGGTCTCTAACGACCCTATAGGACACATCTGATCTCTCATCATATAGGAGGGGAATACGATTAGCAAAACGAATGACATTGGTACCGGGAGTAAGTTGACCTCCGTAAGCTACCCCTGTTTCAATGATGAACGGATGACCTTCGTAGACACTGGGAGACCGCTGGCGAAAGATGACAAATTCAGGTGAAAGACGTTGAACTCCTGCTTGCAGAACTTCAGTTCCTACAGGAGAGAGTGTCTTCCCTGATGGAGGTAAGAATTTCTTGTACCTCTCCATAGCATTCATCATGGTAACAAGTTCTTCCTGCTCCAGAGATTCTGGAACTCGATCTGGTTGTAATCCCACGGAAACAAGAAACTCCTCTGCTATAGTTTGACCTACCCGTTGGAATGAACCCATTAGAAATGACTTTAGAGTTCGTTTACGAGTTGATGCAATCATACTCTTGAGCATCTCAACGTCAATCCCTCTTGGATGAGGTTTTGATTCAGTAGATGGTTTTGGAACTACTTCGATTACTCTATCATATTTAATTACTTCATCATCGGGAGTTTCAAAGAAGAGGGATGCATAAGGTACGATTATTGCAGTATGTGCAAAATAGTCAAGGATTCTACGTTTACTTCGAATCCAATCTCCTTGCAACCAGAACGACACCATTGTCCCATGTTCACTTTCTGACTTTGGTAATCTCTCTTCTTCAATTATTATCGGTGTGTTGTTTTCAATATCAAGTCGCATTTTTATTCGATGCCCATAGTCCAAACCTTTCTGTCCGGTTACAATCTCAATTGGGCGTTGAGTTGTCACCTGACCATAGAGAAGTGCTAAGCTACCGCCTAATCCAAAGGTGCCCCTACTTTGTTTATGGGTGAATTTTGTTCCTGTGAGCATTTTTCCCAGAAGAAGTGGTATTGTATCCCTTGGAATTCCAGTTCCATTATCTTTCACAATCAGTTCGAAGGTTTCTGGTCCTTGGCTTAGCATATCCGTACTAGAGGGCTCTTCCTCACGTTTGAGGAGTACTGTAACTTCTGGAAGAACTTGTGCATCCTCACATGCATCAAGACTATTCTCCATTAACTCTCTGACAGATACATAGAGAGACCTAGCTGGGTTGTCAAATCCTGCTATTGCCCTGTTTCGATAGAACCAAGCAGATATTGATAGCTCAACAATGTCTTGACTGTAATTTTTTGGTGTGAGCACTATTTGGCCTCCAAACTGACCTAATAATGCCTCAGTATTATTCTGCTATGAAGCGTGGTATTATTGACGCAACACCTATGATGTGACTAAAAGGCTAGATATTCACCAGGTCCTTTAGATTCTCGATTTTCGTATATTTTAACAAATCTCCAAAAGATTCATTATCTTTCTAATCTATAACTGGAACCACATTCGCAAAGGAGGAATTATAATGGATAAATCTAAAAAATGGCCACAAATTATCGTGGCTCTAGTAATCCTCCACCTATTTACTTTGACAACTATTATGAGTAGCTTTGCACCTCAGAATGAAATCATTGCTGCTCCTCACAATGAAGATAATGAGTTTTTCATCAGTGCTGACCCACTGATTGAAATCACTCATGATGATAACTTCACAACATTGGGTTACCCCGGCGATGGTTCGCCAGGTACTCCCTATCGCATTGAGAATTTCAATATTACAGGTGGTGCTGCTGATTTAATTTCAATATCTAACACCCTTAAACACTTTATAATAAAGAATTGCACTCTTCATCAAAGTGGACACGGGTTTTGGGGAATAATGCTTTCCAATGTAGAAAATGCAATAATCTACGATAATGAAGTATATGACAATTGGTATTCGGTAGGAGCTAACTATTGTACTAATGTCACTATTGAAAAGAATAATATTACGTCTAATCGATATGGTCTTCAAGTGTACGATTCTGACAATATCGATATCTTGAGTAATGACATCGAAGTAGTTGATAATTGCATCTACTCTGCTATTTCTGATGATATGACGGTAAAACACAATAGTTTCAATGGCTCAAATACCAACATCTACATGACCGATATGAACAATTTATGGTTTGAGAATAATACAATTACTCCTCCCAACATTGGTGCGTATATCGAAGGTTCGGGCATTGTGATTAACAACAACCTATTTGTTGCTAACTCACTTGGTCTGGCGGTACCCTCGTCTGATAATGTACTGATTTTCAACAATACGTTTTCTAATTGTGACACTGGATTAAAACTAACATCTAATACGTATCAAACAGTTGCGAACAACACAATATCAGATGGAATCATTGGTATCATTGTAAACCAATCTGATGATGGCCTCTTTGAGAACAACACAGTTTCTGGAAATGGCTTTGGCATAATGGTTCAAGCTAATTCTGATAGGAATTGGTTTGTTGGGAACTTCTTAGATGGTAACACATTGAATGCTGAAGATAATGGAACTGACACCTTTTTCGGAACGAATTACTGGTCTGACTACCTAGGTTCAGATGGAAATGGAGATGGAATTGGTGACACCCCACATCCAATCTCGGGAACTGCGAATAACGAAGACCTCCATCCACTGATGACTTCTACAACACCTAGATATTCTACAACATGGGCTCATACAGTTACTGATCAACCCTTGGAGTTTGGAGATATTTTCAGATATGACCTCAACTGCACAGCACCACAACCAATCTATTGGTGGTTAACAGGTGGCGATGCTTCATGGTTTTCTGTTGACTCTAATGGAGTAATTACAAATTCAACTGTGTTCTCTGATGAAGAAGTTCTGGATCTTACAGTCTGGGCTAGAAATATCTATAGCTTCACCATAACTGCCACATTTAGTATAGATCTCAATGATACACTCAACCCAACCTGGGATGAAGTGCCTACAAATCAATTCCACGAATTCGGTCACCCCTTTAGCTATGATCTGAATGCTTCCGATGCTTGGGGCATTGATCACTACTGGACTAATAGTACGATATACATTGATTTTCATACTGGAGTCGTGTCTGCATTAAATCCCTCAGTAGGAGTCTATGGATTTGAAGTGAG
>JABCTV010000183.1 GCA_018238205.1 Candidatus Thorarchaeota archaeon | reverse complement strand
CAGACGGTATCGGGACGCTACGTTTTCTGCGTTCGATACTTCACGCCTACAACGATCAGCCGGATGAGACAGCCGATGTGGATGCACTGGAAGTGCGCGATCTCCATCAGTTATACAGCGCCTCGAACCTTGTGGCGCAAACACGGCGACTAAAGAGTTTTGCCTCTTCGATGCAGGCACAAATGAAAGAGAACACGCCGCTACTGGGACTTTGTCCCATCGGGAAATTTGTCTTCAGCAACGAAGACGCCATCAAGTGAGAGTGTATCAGAACCATTGTGGGGTTTGTCTAGCTTGACACCGGTAACCTTGGTCTCGCCCAGAATCTCTGTAACATTAGTTTCCGTTATCACTTCGATTTTTGGCTCACGCTCAATTCTTCTTGCATTAATTGGTTCAGGGCGAAGCTTTTCACGACGATAAATGATATACACCTTAGGGCAATATTTTGCAAGAAGCAATGCTTCCTTAGCTGCGCTATCACTACCACCAACGACTGCAACTACTTTGTCTTTATACAATGGAGCATCACAAAGGGCACAATAAGAAACTCCCTTGTTTTTTAATTCGTCATGACCGGGAACCTCCAGTTCTCGCTCTTTCATTCCAGTTGCAATGATAACCGATTTTGCGAGGAAGGACTTGTTCTCTGTAACTATATAGAAGCAATTTTCTTTGCATCTGAAAATATCCTTCACAGTGCCAGTATCAATAAAGACAGGGTAGTCAAGCGCGTGAGCCTTCAAATGATCTGATAGCTCTTTTCCTGTTAATTGAATGTAACCAGGATAATTAGCTACATCATCGGTCAGTGTGATGGTTCCTCCATCAACATCGCCAATTACTACTACACTGAGGTCTAACCTTGCAGCATATATTGCAGCTCCATATCCTGTAACTCCAGAACCAATTATGACTAAATCGTACAATGCATTACACTCCTAACTTTCTCTTTATTCTTCTTTCAGCTCGTCGGTCATAGCCAATGAAGATCCCATCTTCAATGACTGTTGTAGGAACTGCAATCTGACCGCTCACTTCTTTCAGCTCAGCTGTAGTTTCCGAAGAAGTAAGAATACACTTCTCTTCAAAATCAATACCATTCTCTTTCAAGAAAATCTTAAGGTTCTTAGAATGGGGACATTCTGGAGCTGTATAGATTGTTGCTTTAGGCATGTGTGATTTTCTCCTTTTCACAGGTAAAGAGCCAGTTACACTTTGAAGCTATCATTGATATATATTTTGAAGAGGTCGCATCGTTTCAGTGGGGATGTAAATCTAACTCCATTTGTGAAGAGTCTTAAGCAAACATCCAGAATGGTTCAATAACAATAGCAGGAGTGAACAAGATTTGAATAAGGAAGAAACTCTTGAATTTATAGACAAGCAAATTGCTTTGGAATTGAAGATCATCCAGATAACCAAGGAGAATGTTGAGCAACTAGGCAATGCATTTGTCAAGGATTTGTTGATCGGAATTTCAACTGATTCGCAGAAGCATGCAGCTCTTCTCAAATCTCTGAGAAAGGCAGTTGAAGGACCAACACCTTTCATCAGTGAGAAAGAGAGGGATAAAATCGCAAAGGGAATAGCGGAGCACATCAAGATGGAAGAACAAGCAGTAGAAACCTATACAGAGCTTGCTGAGAAAAGCGATAATGATCAGGTCAAGACTATTGCCATGATGATTCGAGAAGATGAGATTCGACATCATGCTCTACTCAAAGAACTACAAAAGACTATGATCGAGCCTGAAACTCTTACTGAAGACATGCTTTGGGAAACAATGTGGAAAGACACTCCATGGCGTGGAAGTCCAGGTGGATAATAAGCATCAGGAACTTGGACGAGTATTTAGCATGCTCGTCTATTTTCTATTATTCAAATTGCATCCTGAAGCAATTCTTTGAATTTGAAATCTAACATTTCAATACCTACTCCTGTTTTTGCAGAAAGTAGTGCAGAGTCCATTCCAAATCGGTTACAGAAACGATCCATCTCACTTTCTACATTTTCAAAGCTATCTTGGAGAAGGTCGATCTTGTTTCCAACTAGCAGAAAGTTCTTACCATCACCTTTTGAAAAATCAAAGTCACCATTCTCTTCTGCCAGAGGAATCCAGTAGTTCCAAAGACTGTCCAAGCTCTGCAGATGGGATACATCAAAGAAAAAGAGACCCACCTTTGAACCTTTTACCATCTGTTTCAGCGTTTCGATGAACCTTCTCTGCCCGCCAAAATCCCACAAACTGAGCACGACTTCATCGTCAGTATTCAAAGTCACTCTTTTTGTGTCAAAGCTTGCTCCTACTGTTGTCTTGAGCTTGGATGGGTCAGGGAAAGTTCCCTGAGTCCATCTAGAGGTAAAACTGGTCTTTCCGACCTCTGAATCGCCCAGGATAATAGCTTTGATTACTGGCACAACTGATCATTTCCTTCGTAATGATGCTCGAGGACTACTTGCAATTAATAGTACCCCTGCTCCAACTAACATAGATCCTGTAATCTCAAGTGGTATCAAATCTGCAAACATAGCGACTATACCAATCCCTAAGCCAGCAAACATGAAGGCTACAAAGCGAGCACCAGCCATAGCTGCTCCAGCTTTTGCTAGTTTGTAAGCAACACCAAAGAATCCAATAAATCCAATGATAAGCACCGCCACAAGCCCAATATAGAGTACGTCTAGTTCGTATCTTCCATCAATAACATATGGATGACCAAGTGTTAGTAAAATGCACACTGAACCAATAAGAATTTCCCGAAATCGATGGCTAGTTTGTTTTGAAGTCATAGCAGTAACAGATGCCATTGTAAAAACAGCTACACCGAATAAACCGAAGAACCAATCCAGAAATAAAATATTGGGGTCCCAAACACCAATAGCACTCAGACTAATTGCATAATTATTTGAATGAGTTATAACGAGTAATGCAACAAATATCAGTGTGAACGACATATACATTGGAGTCGTTGCTCTGGTTTCCGTAGCTTGATCAACAAAGAAATCTAATGGAATAACTGTAGCTGCTCCTGCAAAAGCTGCAACAAGAGAAAAGATCAGGATGTTAGTATCACCATCAAGATATGCTGGAATCGAAAGAGAGAGCCCAACTACTATGGCCAGGATTCCAATAGATAATGAAATGATGTGTCTCCAAGGTCTTAGCATGGAAGCAAGTACTGCAGCACCTACAATTAGTGGGATTACTTGGATGATGAAATACTCTGGATGTAATCCTAGAATACCAGTTGCAGCAGATGCCGCTGCTATAGTAAGCGACACTACCAAAATGAATATTGAAGCTGAGAATGGATTCGGAGATTCTTTCAGCAAGTATATCGATATGACTAGAGTTCCAATGAAGAATATTCCAAGAATAGGCATCAGAATGAAATGCTGAATTGAAAGAATAGTAACAAGAACTGTTTCTGCCAAAACTAGGACTGAGAGAAGTACTATTACGATTGAAGCACGTTTCACTGAAATTTCATTTGAAACTCCAAGATTCAATTCTGTAATGAGCAAAGCTGCAAGCATAAAGGTAATCATCGGCATGCTGAGTTCTGATGCAATGACACCAGTTATTCCAAGTGTACCTAAGAAAGCTGAAGCAATTCCAAAAAGAAGAAGTGCTCGTGCAATTGGCTTGCTAACGTCATCATACACACTTCGTAATCTACGAGCATAGACTAACAACCCTAGGTATATTGCCACTGTAGAGAGCAGCCCAGCTATAAGTAATGATAATTCAAAGTTCATAACAAAATCATCTCCCGGTTAACGCCAAAGATCTCCTATCTCGTTTCCTCGCTTTTTTACTTCCTTTTCAATTTTCAAATCCGTTTCGCCGCGCACGACATCACGTATTGCCTTGTTAGTTTCATCTTCTTCATCACCTTCGCAGATAATGATGTATTTGTCCTTTGAGCAGTATCCAATGACACCTCTCTCTGATTTCATGAATCTTGGTGCACACTCATTTGTATCGGTATCAGACATCTCTAACGCAGCTGAAACTAACTGAATAATACCAGTGAGGAGGGCAATACGTTCTTCACTTCCTCCATCTACCGGATAGATTATCGTAGGTTCCATTGTATCAATGTGAACCTTTGCAACAAGGCTAACAACCACTTACTTTTTCCCTCCGAAAGTGTCTCGAACCCAATCGAGTTCACTAGGAGGTCCTTTTGATTTTTCAGATGAGCTGGCTTCAATCGGCATCACGACATCTCGGACGCCAAGTTCCCCGTCTCGAAAGTAGAGCGTAACAAGTAATTCGTGACCATTGTCACACTTTGAGAGCAAAGTTGGAGAACGTCCTTTCTCAAGAATCGTTTCCTGAATTTTTTTGACTTCATCATCATCAAGAGAAATTATTGCTCCGGATGAGCACTTTGGGCAAGAGAAAGCTAACTCCATGGTAGTGGCCTCAGTTCTATCACTGAATATACTGCGGAGAAATTATTTTAGTATATAGAGATTGTTCGTGGAAATATAATAGGAAAGTGTAGAATATTTAACACCAGAAATTTAAACTACAAGTCTACGAAAGCAATAATTACCTCTGTTTCATGCTAATCTGTTCACCAGAGAGTAACAAATCAAGAAACACCCCAGGTGACTATGATTGAAGAGTCTGAAGATCTATGTTGCAGGACCATACACTGGTTCAACCTTAGAAGAGATTGAGGAGAATGTCCAAAGAGCTATGGAGGCTGGTCTCAAGATATGGAAGAAGGGTCATTTTCCCTACATCCCTCACCTCACTCACTGGCCTGATATTCTTGCAAGGGAACTGGAGATTGATATGGATTGGACAGATTATATGAACTGGCATGCTCCTTGGGTAGATCACTGTGATGCCTTATTCTTACTGGCTGAGTCAAAGGGAGCGCTTCTTGAATACAATCGAGCAAAAGAAGAAGGGAAAAGAGTCTTTCACTCACTTGAAGAGATACCTAATGTAGAGAGGGCTCGGACTTGGGCTCAAGATTGTGTAGATGAAGAATAATTGGTCTTACAATTTTCTGCACACTCCGCATAGTTATTAACTTCAAGATAGAACTCTCAATCTGAGGTTTCTTCAATATGGTTAAGATTTTCGATTCTATCATAATTGGTGGAGGACCAGCTGGTGTTTCAGCAGCATTACATTTAGCTTTCCACAAACGATCTGTACTAGTGCTCGATAGAGGAACCAGCCCGATGTACTTTCATACAAACTCGATTCTTAATTTCTCAGGTTCTGTATATCACGAAGGAAGAAGCCTTCTGAGAAATATTCAGGGAGAAGCCAGAGCGGCTGGTGCAGAATTTCTAGCAGCAGATGTCATAGAAATTTCAGGACGATATCCTAAATTTAAAATCAAGACTCAGTCGAGTTTCCGATCGAAGGATGATAATGAGTACTTCACCAGAACGATACTTCTTGCAACTGGTACTTCTCGGAAGCATCCCAAAGTCAAAGGTCAATGGAGAGGATGGCTTCCTGTTGCTAATGCAGGTGATTGTGCATTCTATTGCCCTGATTGTGAAGCCCCTCTATGTAAAGACAAAGAGGTGCTTGTTGTAAATGCAGGAACTGTAGGCAGTGCACTTCACGTAGCAAATACACTCACACGATTTACAGACAAGATAAAGATCCTCATGACTGAAGATGCATATATACCAATAAAAGATCAAGATCTTTCAAAATTGTATAAATCACCATTTGCGTGTATCCAAGGAAAAATCCA
>JABCTV010000182.1 GCA_018238205.1 Candidatus Thorarchaeota archaeon | reverse complement strand
TTGCTGAAATACTTTGATGTTTAAAATCTTTTCCTAAAAAATCGTCAACAGATACTTCCCAATCGTCATAACCCATAGCAAAATCCGTTGGAACAACAAATGGAGAATCAAATATTTTTTGGATAACATGCGGAGAGTAAACAACATCTCCAAGAAGAATAATGGAACAGACAATCAATTTACGAGTATAAATACTCAAGCACTGTAGATAGTACTGAGGTTGACCAGATACAAATTAAACCTCACAGAGTAGTTCCCAGTGTCGTTCTTGGGAGGACATCACTCTGGTGTCCAAGTTTGTCCATCTAACAATGAACGACAGTAACTGCGACATAAGACAAATAATTAGGAATGATAATAATGCAGTTAGGTACAGAATTTGTAATCTTCTCAAGTATTACAATCGTAATAATCTCAGCAATCGTTGGAACGTATTTACTTAGACTCTGGTTCAAACAGAGCAACCGATTGCTTACAGATTTGCCCCTGGTGTTTGCAATCACAGCAATAAGTCATGCTTGCCAAACTCTAGTAGTAGCACTTTCAACCCTTGGTATCATCGAACCGTCGTTGGATTTCTTTAAACTCCGTTCGATTATCATCAGTGCTTCAATCATACCCGTTCTTGGTGCTCTTCTCCAAATCTGGGCTCCCAGGATTCAAAAATATCACATGAGGCTATTGATGGGTGTAACAGCATATTGGTTATTGGTAGTGTTCTTTGGTACATCAGATGCGTTCATCATGACTTTGACAATCCCGCTAATACTACTTGTTGGATTAATGATGATGGTGACATTCATAATAACCTGGAAGACCGGAAGACTCAAAGAGATTCGAAGCGGAGTCATGGTCATTTCACTTCCAATCATTATGGCGAGTCAAATACTCCGTGTTCCACTTCTTGAAACATCGCTCTTCTATGTCCCTGATATCCTGCTGGTGATATCTCTAATAATTACCGTATTTGCTTTCGTTAAGCCCCAGAATAAGAGAGAATCCCAGAAAAAGAGTGATGAACAGAGTGAGAAATCTGAAGCACCAAAACAAATCGAAATGGCAGTCGAATACTAAACAAAAGAAGGTGGTGGAAGTCTTCGCCTAATTTCATGGGTGAAGCCATTCACTCCCACCGCCAATTTCAGCTAATATGAAAAACAGAAAAACAAGCAATAATAAGGCTCCAGAAAAAGACAATCAAGAGGTTGGAGTTTTATTGACACATATTATTCCTAGAATTCTTTTGTTGATACTTGTCGCTGGATTTCTGATTGGACCTGCACCGATGATTGGTGCAGCTGCCATAATGGACATCACTGGTCCGGAGGAATCAGTGATAAATATCACAGAACCGCTTGTCTTCTCAACCTTGACGGGGAACCGAACACAAGATTACATTACTTGCGTCGATATTGATGAAGCAGGTAATCTCTATGCTGCTGGAATTACTCAGGACACGGGAGATGACTATGATAACTCAGATTCCTTTCTGATGAAAATTAACGGAACTGATTTTTCACCCATCTATTACACTACAATAAAAGGATCAAGTTACGATATGGTGAATGACATGTGCGTGAATTCTGGAAGAGTCTACCTTGTTGGAAACACAGGTTCACCTGACTTCCCTGTTGAAAACGCATATTGTGATACATTTCAAAATGCCACTGATTGTTTTGTAATGTGTTTTGATACAAATAATCTGACTGTTGTTTTCTCCACATATCTAGGAGGAGAATTCGTTGATACAGGTGAGGCAGTTTTTGTTGATGATGAGGGTTCAGTTTTTGTGACAGGATCAACAGAATCAGATAGTTTTCCTTTGATTAATTCTTATGGAAATGATACTAGTTATTCTGCCGTCTATGTAGCTAAATTGAATTCTTCAGGCAATGGTTTGATCTACTCAAGTGTCATCGGTGGGGATAGCGGTGGAGAAATTGGTTTGGCACTTGTTGGAGATTCTCAGGGAAATGCCTATGTGGCTGGAGTAACTACATCTGAGGATTTTCCCACTGTCAATGCATATAATGCAACATCCAATGGAGTTGGTCCTGGCTATAGAAATGATGGATTTGTCTTCTGTTTGAATGCTACTGGAAATGGATTGATTTTCTCAACATATATTGGTGGAGAGAAATCTGAAACTTTCTACGATATCGCACTTAATTCAAACAATGATGTATTGGTCTGCGGACTCACTGAATCTGCTGATTTTCCTGTCATAGACAATTTTCTGGAATATCATGGTGATATGGATGGTATCCTTTTTGAATTAAGTTCCAACGGGAGCGTACTCCTCTTTTCAACTTTCATCGGCGGTTCTGGGCGTGACGTCTGCAATTCGATAGGGATTGATGAGCGTGACAATGTGTATGTTTGTGGATATTCATGCTCTGGGAATTTTCAGCTATTTCAGGCACCTAGTAATCTTTACATCTCAAACCAATTCTTTGCGAGTGATGGATTTCTACTGAAACTTAGCCAAGACAAATCTATTCTATACTCCACTCGAATTGGTGGTCGTGGAAGTGATGCAAGTGAATCACTTGCTGTAGGAAGAAACGGAGCTGTGTTTGTAGGAGGATATGCAAGCTCAGATGACTTTCCTTTACGAAGAGAAATCTCCGGTCCATCCTCTGATATTACAAAATATGGAGATGGGTTTGCATTGGTTCTTCTTGATATCAGTGATGAAGATGGAGATAACTTTCCAAATTGGTGGGAAATGGTAAATGGATATGATCCCCTTGACCCTCACGCCCCCTTTGTAGAAGTACTAACTTGGTATGCTCCAGTCATTCTAACTATCGGAGTAGCTGCATCACTGCTAGTGATTATCCTCATACTAGGACGACATCGGATCAAAGTGATGCTAGGACGAATTCCATCTAATTCAAATGTAGCATAAATTACTGAAAAAAGAAATGAACAGGTCTCCGCACCTTTTTACGGGCGAAGACTTGTCCCTATATTTTCTTAGACTCCTTCTGCTATCTCGCCGCTGCCTACTGATGTTGCCATCATAGGTGTTTCAGCCATAGATAGTGGAAGTGGCTTTGATTGAATGTGGTTACTCTTAATGATGCCTTCAGTATGAGAAGTCCTCATTTGAACTGCAATGGTAGGGTCAAGGGCCCCAAACTCCAGAGAATGCTTGAACTCGCCATTGTTTGCGCCAACTGCATCATCAAAGGCGCTTGCAAATTCTGCTAACTCTATCTTATTCTGAAACATAGCAGAAATTGTGTAGTACGCTCTACTGCCATCGATACTACCCAGTACAGTATAATCTGCTAGTTGTGCACCAGTCCTTCTGCATGCTGCAGCAATTCCCTCATTGACGTGTGCGTCGGTTAACTTTTCTCCCGCAAGATTTACCACACGACCCTTCCTTCCTATTCTGTGGACCGAGTAAGGATCTGTATCAATGAATGTCAACATGTCTCCAACCCTATAACGGGTATAGCCCATCATATTGGTCAGAACCATTTCATAGCGATGCCCTTTCTTGACTTCAGAGAGTGGGATGACTTTGGGGTCTTCTTTGTCAACTTCATTTTCTGGAATGAATTCAAAGTAGTTAGTGTTGGTTAATAGCTGAATTCCATTGTCGGTATTATCCAACAAGGTCACGCCGTAGAGTCCTTCACTTGCTGCATAGTTGTCCCAAAGAACCGATTGGGGTAGAGTGTCTTTGATCCACGATTTGTAAGGATCTGCATCAACTCCAGTGGCACCAAACATGGTAAGATTGGGCCAGAGTGTTTCAAGGTTCAGAGTTCCATCATCGCTCAAAGCTTTCCGAACCTTTTCTTCATGCTTTGTTCCTTTAAATTCCTGCAGAAGTTTTGTCCCATATTCGTTCTGCATTTTACGAATGAATGCCAGAGATAAGGTTGTGATTCCAACTAGACCAGTGATATTTTCTTGGACTGCTACTTTTGCGTATTCCCAGAGCTTCTCTTCAATATCTGTCATGTTGAAAACTTCTACACCTGGTTTGACAAGTCTCCGTAGTATAGCACTTGCTGCCATCTCCTTGGCTATCCCCGACATATACCCTACAGGTACTCCATTGATTTCTCTAAGCTTGGCTGGAGCGGCAAAGGATAGAATGGTTCCATTGAACACATTCCTGTGTGTCTTCCCTGCATTTATGAAAGCCATCATGGAAAGCGTGGTTCCAATAGAATAGTCGTCCATTCCTGCTTTAGATATAGGGAGTGCCTTTGGTTTTCCAGTTGAACCGCTTGACTGCACGTACCAAACAATTGGGTCCGCAGTTACGATTGGCAGCTTAGGGGTTTCTTTCACACGATCGAAATAGGGTGACATGGAGTAATAGTCGTAAAGAGGCACCTGTTCAGCAAAATGCTCAGGTGTTTTTATTGATTCATACCCATGGTCCTTTCCGAACGCGGTGTTGCTGTGTGTCTCAATTATTGAATTGAGTTTATTGTCCGTCAGGCCTATTGGATCGTTCAGGATATTTGCAATCACCTTCGCTTTCCGTTTTGCCAAAACCGGAACTAGCTTGCTCATTATTGACATCTGTCTTGCCTCCATCAGTAAGGACCAAATCGCCCTTTACCGACAGATATGCGTAGGAAACAATACTATAGGAAACAATGCTTTACGATAGAAGTTCAACATGCGTTCTGTTTCTGTTATTCCCGCACTTCCGGTCTGACCACTTTGCTAAACAAGCAATCTACTGGTTTGTTTTCCAGCAAACGTTCCTATTGTCGGACTTCTGCAGTATGGTTTAGCCTCGGTTTGCAGTTTCTGGACCGTTCATTGTTAGTTGTACAAACTTGGAGATGATTTTGGTCAAGCCCGCTCAATAGCAGACAAAGGTGGGCTCGTAACTCTTAAATAATTGGGGACGTTACATCACAGGGCATGTCAACTAGTGAACCATTACCCAAACCAGAATCCAAGCTTGGTAAGGTAGGATGTGTATTCGGGGTTTTAGTTGGTATCATCTCATTGGTTACAGCCTTATTGAATTTTAATAAAGAAACAATTGACAAATTTATATCAAATTCATTTGAAATTGATTGTATTGATATTTGTTTGACTCAAAAAAAAGATAAAGACCCTATTGTATATACAGGCCCTGGCACGATTTATCAAGATGAGCATGGAATACTACAGCTAAAACTATACTCGAAAATAAATGACATAAAGAAAGAGCTTTCGCACCAACTTAAGGATTATATACTAGGTAAAATTATTGCAAGCGATGATTATTTCACTCTCAAAGCTACTGACATGTCTGGCAACGAATGGGTTGCAGATAATATTTGGATCTCTGCTAACGCATCGCCCCATACCGCAGGCTTGGTAATTAAATCAAAGTTGGATGAAATTAAAACTATTGAACTAAATAAAACTCAGGCAAATACTGAGAAAAACTATTTATATATTATCGTACCGGGTCAATACAAAATACCTTGTAACAAAGCAGAAGTTTTACCGAACGGTGGATGGCGTCTAAATAGAACTGTGTTTTCGGCCAATGAGATTGATTTTGAATTCAAAAAATATGATGACTATTTAATAATATACGCAAATGCAAAAACAGAGAATCTTGATAAGGATGTATATTTAAAATTGATTGAAGCTCTGAGTATTATTACTGGTCTTATTGTTCGACCAGTAGTCATTAAAAATACTCAAAAAGATATCGATATATTAAAAATAAAATCTGTAGATAATTCTTTTGCTAATAAAAAACTCTTCCCTC
>JABCTV010000041.1 GCA_018238205.1 Candidatus Thorarchaeota archaeon | reverse complement strand
TCCATAGAATCAAATGCGTCATATGAATTTACACGCACTTTCTTTGTTCGCGTAGCTCGGTGAATCTCTCCATTGAATACTATGCATGTTTCACCGATGTCTCCAAAAGCTGCTACGCGTATTGCATCTAAGAGATTTCGCGGTCCATCACTCCAAGGAACAGTCGCAGGTATCTGAGAACCAGTGAAGACGATTGGTCGTCCGAAATCTTGGATCATAAAACTAACAGCTGCTGCTGAATATGCCATTGTGTCGGTGCCATGCGTAATAACTATACCCTGAAGGTCTGGAATCTCCTCACTTACCTCTTTGATTGCTCCAGCAAGAGTCTGCCAGTGATGAGGTTGAGCATTGGCTGAATCCAATTGATACAGTTCTCTCTTAATGACCTCGACATTTCCCATACCTTTTGGAAGTCTTTCAAGTAATGCATCAACTGAAAGCCCAGGGTGCAAGGCTTGTGTTTCCTCATCATAGATACTTGAGATGGTTCCACCTGTTGTAAGCATGCAGATTTTGGCAGTTTCTTCGGAAGTCATCTTGATGTACCAAACCACTGATTCTTAAAAGGAGAGTTATTCATGTTTTGCTACACTATATTCTTGGCTGGTGCTTAATAATTCACGATCTAATAGTAATTGGCGGTGGACCCGCTGGTGCAATCTGTGCAAGAAAGGCGGCTTTGAATGGGCTAGATGTAGTTCTCATTGAAAAACAACATCTCCCTCGAGCGAAACCTTGCGGCGGTGCATTAAGCCCACGGGCTATAGCTGCTTTAGATTTTGATTTTTCACACCTTATTGAGAGAGAGTTCCATGCAGCTGTTGTGCACAGATCCTCTGGAAAACGTAGTGTACTCACTCGAGATGGTTTGAAGGGATATTTGATTCAGCGTAGCGAGTTTGATAGTCTTCTCGCTGATAAAGCAAAAGAAGCAGGAGCCGAGGTTGTTCAGGGCAATGAGATTGTGGCTATCGAGCAACTTCGAAATGGAGTGAGAGCTTTAGGTGTTGGTGACTCGTACAAAGCTCAATTTCTTGTGGGCGCTGATGGAGTTAATGGAATTTCAATGAAGGAGTTGGATTTACGGCACCGATGGTCACCAGAGAATGTTGCAGTTTGCATCAGTGCTAAGGTAGCATTGGCCTCTAGCGAAGTTGAGCGTACCATGACCCTGGGTACGGAACCCACACTCTCTTTTGTTGAACTTTATTATGGTTTTGTGGAGTGGGGTTATGGATGGTGTTTTCCAAATCGGGAATCATTGAATATTGGGCTTGGTTGCAGATTGGATAAAGCCAAGGGTCTCCGTGATAAATGGGAATTATTTCTCTTAAAGATGGCAAGTGTGAAAGACATCAAGATCAAAGTTTCTGAAAAGACATCAGCGAGGGTACCGATGGGCGGCATTCCAGGTCGTATAATCAGTAGGCGTTCAATGCTCATTGGTGATGCTGCTGGATTGGTTTCGCCGATTTCTGGAGAAGGAATTTCTTTTGCTATTGAGTCTGGAATTCTTGCTGCAGATGTTGCAACTGAAGCAGTCCATGAAAAATCGCCTGTTCACATCGTAGAATATGAACGAAGAATGAAGAAATGGCATCTTGAAGAATTGAACGACTTACGATTCATTGCAGGGATAATGCACAAGTCTGACAAGAATTTGGAAACTCTGTTCGATATAATTGATGATGATCCAATTATGCAGGAATACCTAACTGATATTTTCGCTTGTAACCTTCCTTACTCGAAACTGAAGTTCAAGATTACCAAGAGGTTACTCTCGCGTCATCCTCGAAAAGCCATCAGTCTTGGCTTTTAGTTGGTGGTTCCAAACCTGGCTCAGTTATTGTGTAATTGCCTTCCTTATCTAAGGTGATTCTCATGAGGTCTCTTGCAAGAACTGTATCTGCAAAGTTATTCTTTCCTTCTCTTATGATATCTGAACCATCAAAGTAACGCGGACTATAGTGTGTAAGTACAAGGAGTCCAACATTGGATTCTGATGCAATCTGTGCCATTGCTTTTGCCGTTGAATGTCCTCGCTCTTCTGCTAAATCTTCGTGTTCAGTTGTATACATTGCTTCAGATATCAAGACGTTTGCGTTCTTAGATGCCTCTCTGAGTGCTTGACATGGGCGAGTATCCCCAGAATATACTATTTTCACTGGGTTAGGGCGAGGTCCTGTAACTTCTTCAGGATGTACAGTTTTACCACCTTCAAGCTGGACTGACTCACCTGCAGCAAGCTTGCTCCACATAGGTCCTATTGGAATTCCAAGTTTTTCAGCACGTTCAGGAATGAACTCCCCTGTTGGTTTCTGGAGAGTAAGTTCATATCCCAAGGCAAATCCTCGATGGTCAACTTCGAAGGCTCTTACAGTCAAATCTTCTTCTTGGAATATCACACCTGGTTCGATTGCATGAACTACTGTTTCAAAAGTTGTGCCCAGATTGATAGTGGACTGATTTACTTTCACGTAATCTATAAGCTCCTTGGGACCATAGACATTCAGTGGTTTGATTCGACCTAGGAGTGAAAATCTCAGTAAGAGACCTGGTAGTCCCAGTATATGATCTGCATGCATATGACTGACGAAGATGGCCATCTTCTTATTCGTTCCCAAGCTTGCCCGGTCTATCTGGCGTTGAACGTCCTCTCCGCAATCAAACATTAGGACCCACCCTTGATACCTTACTGCGATTGCAGGGAGATTGCGATTCTCCGTTGGCATGGAGCCGCCTGTGCCTAGCATTATTATCTCTAACATGTGATTACTCACTCAAATCTTAGCGTGTGAACAAGATATGGGTTGTCAACAGGTGCAATAAACTTACTTAAAGTTGGACATTTATTAGGTCGCTGTTTGAATAAAACCCATGTTCACAGGTTCACAAGCGACCCGCAGACTGGGAGTCTGTTCCCAGATCATTAGACGGTGGGACCGGAATGGACACATTCAGTGTCATAGGACCCAAGGTAATCATAGGAGGATCCCCCTGTCTGAGGTCAACAGACTTCTTGGGAAGATGCATCAGAACCTCCTCAGAGAACCATCCTCAAAGAAACGAAGGGGACTGAGAAGGCTCCTCACTCTTGCTCAGAAAGGGACTATCCATACACTCATCATCACTCACAGAGACCGACTTGCTCGCTTCGGACTGGAGCTCATTGAACGTATTCTCGAAGATTATGGGGTGCAACTCATTATCCTCTATCAACCTCAGCAGGATACGAAAAATCAGTACTGACATTTGATGTAGCGATCTAACTAGATTATGTAGACGACCACACTAATTTTGTAGAGGTCTACATAAGGGTAACAAAATTTTGCTTTTAACTTATAAATGATTTCGGTTATAAATACCAATGAATTCGGACTCTAAACGATATTGGTTGACTTTAAATCCTACCGTTGGTAATTATTATACCGATTTTGTATGACCTTAAATACCTCAAGAAAGACCGGATAATGAGGTTTAGGTTGATGAAGAAAAGAACGCGGCGCCATCCTCGCGTGGGGAAGACCACCGGTTCGAACCAAGAAACAATGGATGGTAATTATTATATCGATTCATCAACCTATCTTGTCCAAAAATTTTCTCTCAACTCATATCATAGAGTAGTTGCTCGAAAAGGACTTGGGAGAGGACCCGATCCATCCTTCCAAAGAAAAGACAAACGAGTGGCCAAGCATCTAGTGACCAAGATGTCTGGAAAAAAATGTTCTGAGGTCGACCTTCAGACAATAGGGCAACACTTTGGCAAGTACATTGAAGCAGTCAATCTGGTTCTCAACAAGGTGTATCTAACTCCTCAAAGAGTAGCTTCTGTGGGGGTGAAGTTAGAGGGTTCAAAGGGACATGGGTATGTTACCCTGAGAAAGGAGCCATTCCTTGAATGGAAGAGAACCAATGAGTTTGGTCGTCTTGTCTTTGAACGGATGTACAGAAATGTCCTTGAGACCGCAGCCAGAATCATCCTCTCAGACTATACCCGGAGAAAATTAGTCAACGCCCTTCTTGATATTCTATCTAATGACAGGGACCAGCTAAGACGATTTTTGTTTCTGAAGAGAATCCCTGCAGACCTTATACGAAAGGTCAGGGAGTCAGGTGGGAAGAAGAAAGGTTCTTACTTTCATTATGCTCTTACAGCCTGCAAACAGGTCCGCAGATCTCTAGATATCCAACTCCTCAAGGAATTGGACTCCACCTCTTCAATCCGAAGCATTCAGAGACGACGAGTGCGCGACTTGATGAAGTCTAGTGAAGGAACAGTAACCCTAGATACCATGGTATCATCTGTTGCTGATTGGAAGAACAATAATTACCCCTTCACTCAGCCTGTATTTAGAAAGACAACTATGGAGTTTGCTGCATCCACTGAGAACAACACTGGACAGGGGTACTGGTTCAAGGAAGACCCTGAGAGAGAAGACGAGATCATCCTCTATATCAAGACACCACCAGGAATCACTGGACATGAACGTATTCAGGATTCCCCATACAGGAGTCAGACCCTC
Organism: Candidatus Thorarchaeota archaeon; assembly: GCA_018238205.1. Lineage (GTDB taxonomy): Archaea > Asgardarchaeota > Thorarchaeia > Thorarchaeales > Thorarchaeaceae > SMTZ1-45. The sequence goes on along the minus strand of JABCTV010000041.1, from coordinate 16,160 downwards.
CGATTCCGCGTTCTTGATTGGTTGCCGAGAAGAGCAGCTCATGCCAGAAACAAGGCATGTGAGGCCAGAGAGAAGGGGAATGAATGGAGAGCTATAGAACTAGAATATCGAGCGGAACGGTTTCAGGATATGAGCCTGCAGCTCAGAAATACTATCAGACTACAACAACTCACTCGAAGACTGGTGTCATTGAAATATAGGAAAGACCCTGACCCAGAAGAGATTTTGGAACTGAAGAGAGAGATGGGGGTACTAAAGAAGAGTAGGAGATGTGCTCCTCCTGTCTTAAAGGTCCGAGGTCACAGGGTCACTCTATTGATTCCTTTCAAATCGCCAGATGATGAGATGTTACGAAGAGCACTTCCCATAACTCATAGGGTCAAAAGGGCAGGGGTAGACCGGGGTCTGAGGCATCCTGTGGTATTGTCGGTAAAGAATGGTGGAGATAGCTACGATGAGATAAAGATTGGAAGGGACGAGCTGTACAAGAAACGAGTGACACTTAGACAGAGGACAGGAGTCCTGATGTCAGAACTTACACTACGAAAGAACAACTGGGAGAAGAAACGCGCGATGGTGCCACCTCCAAACTTCATCCTGAAGAAGGAGCGAGAGTTGGAGGCTACGTGGGCAAAGGTCCGACGCATCGACCGTGAGATCTCTCATCAGCTGGCCGCTGAAACCGTGTGGTTCTGTGAACATCGAGGAGTCAAGACAATATACTTTGAGGACCTGCGATTCTTCCAACCTTCGGGAGGGTTCAGGACCCATAGTTGGAACCTGTCCACAAACCTCTGGGGACAGATCATCGAGGGTGTCAAGTATCGCAGACAGGCCTTGGGTCACAAGTTTGGAGGAGTTTGGACGGTGAACCCTGCCATGACGAGTCAGAAATGTCACCAGTGTGGAGAGAAGGGAATCCGAGTAGAGCGTCCTGGTTCAACAGAAGAGAAGAGAGGTGGAGAGTTCTTTTACTGTTCCAGTTGTGAATCTGGTTTCCATGCAGATGTGAACGCGGCCAGAAACATCCTAAAGATTCAAATTAAGCCCACTGCCGTTGGTGGGCGGACAGCTTGAAGTTCAAGTTTGTCCAAGATACAATCAACGGTTTTGATTACGCAGGTCATACGTACTACTTGCGCGTAGTTACTTTCTTTTTCTTGGTGACCTTCTTTGATGCTTTCTTCTTCGACTCTGTCTTCTTCTCAAGAATTTCCTCTACAATTTCGTCAAAGATATGATGAATCTCATTTTTCTTGAATTCATCGAGAGGGAGTTTGACGTGTACAACTCGAGTGGGAATTCCAGTTCCTAGATTCTCTCGAATTTCATTTCTATAGATAGTTTCAATCTCGGGATCTACATCATCACCGACTATTATCACTGCTCTGGTTCCCTTGTATGTAAGAGTAAGAAGAATGTCTAGTGCAGAGTGTCTTGGACTCATAAAGACAGCACGTACCTCAGAGGTATCGGTATCAATTTCGGTAGAACCAATTCGTATCCCATCAACCGCAACTATTGGGTCATCAAATGTCGATAGTACTTCTTCAAGCAGCTTGTCATTTGGTCCTACAACAGTTATCTTGAATAGATATCTACTGCGTTTCTTTTTCCCCGCCTTTTTTGCTGGTGTTATTTGTGTTACCTCCTAGCTACATTAGAACCATACGTGTTCATATCATCCCTAATGACGGATACTGTCTTGTCTATTTACAGATATACCTTCTGCCCTCAGCCACAATTGTTCTCTAGTATGAAAAGTTGGAGCAAGTGCCATAGATTATTAAGTAGCTGGAACGGGGGCCTTTTGGAGAATAAGATGGCAACCGTAATTGAAGTATTCAAAGCATTAGAACCAGTAATGGATCCTGAGCATCCAATTTCGATTACTCATCCAAAGATGTCAATTGTGACACAGGAATATATTGAGGTCGACGGAACTACTATTGAAGTAAAGTTCAAACCAACCGTTCCATACTGTCCAATGGGTGGATTGATTGGAGTAATGATTCGTCACCGATTAGAAACTGTGTACCCAGAGAATGAAATAAAGGTCGCTCTCCTTCCAGGTTCACATTCTCTAGAAGCACAAGTAAATGATATGATCAACGATGATCAGAAGTATAACCAAATCATTGAGCAGATGAAAAGCCGAGGTATGATGTAGTACCATAATTATGGGGAATCACTTGTGAAGCAGACTCAGAATTTCCTATCATTGGGAGTCCTGTGTATTATACTTGGAATCATACTCTTGGTAATTACGAGTGTGGGAATTGAAGGGATTGTTTTTTTCATTTTCCCATTCTTCTTCAGTGGATCAAATCCCATCAGTATTTTCTTATTTCTTATTTTCGTCATATTCTTGCTAAGAGTCATGATACGTACAACATCAGATTTCTTTGGTCAATCAGATATCCTAATTGGACCTAAGTGTGTATTCTGCTCAAAAGTACTTCCTGTGAATGCATCGTTCTGTCCGAGTTGCGGCAATACAGTAGATAATGATACAATGTCAAATCAATAATTCTTGATATGGCGATGGTGACTAATGACTCATTCAAAGATACGGGCGATTCATCTGGAGGACTTGGATAGTGTGATAGAAATAGAGCAAAACAGCTTTCCCAATCCGTGGGATCAGAGTATTTTCTTTCAGTTAGCACTAAACGGTGGTAGATTTCCTATTGATGATGATACTGTAGTCATTATGGATGTCATGGGAAAGAAAGGTTCAGTTCTTGGATATGTTGCCTGGGAAGAATATGGTGAAGACAAACATGGACACATACTGAATCTTGCAGTTCATTCCGCTCATCGCAAAAAAGGGAACGGGCAGAGGATGCTGAATCATTGCCTCACCTCCATGAAATCATCTAAGATAGAAACATGTGAACTTGAAGTACGAGAGAGTAATCACTGGGCAATACATCTCTATGAGAATGCAAGGATGACGGCAGTGGATCGAAGAGTCGGATATTACGAGTCAGAAGATGCCATCATCTATGCACTCACTTTTGATTAGGTCACTCTGCCACTGACTAGACGAGGACCTAGAATATCATGGTAGAGTTGTAGATACGTATTATCCTCTGAAACAATAGCGACTAGTGACTTTGATTCAGATGCTCCACCAACAAGAATCTCCTTATCATCTATCACTGATAATAACATTGGAGTCTTTGTCTGCCATACTCGCCAACCGTCAAGTAGTTCAAGGTCAAGTTCTTGTTCCTCAGCCTCAGGGATAACAAGTACTCTGCGCGAGGGCTTCTTGACTTTTGCAAGTTTCTTCAAGTCAATACATGAGGAATCAGTCACAGATATGAATACAGAATCTTCAGCTCTATTTGCCATGTCAATAATATGAGCACATGCTTCTTCATTACCTGAAAGATACCATGTGCGATCTGAAGGACCTGCAAGCATATCATCACCAAGATTATGGATTGCCACAAGAAGGTCTAACGTTCCTTGTGTAGTATCAGAAACTCCTTTGATAGTTTCTTTAATTCGTTCCTTCAATGAATCCATCTGCTCCTTTTGATCAACAGACCAACGCCGTAGCGTTTTCTCACCCTGCTCACTAAATGACGATAATGCTTCATTTCGAACGTGTTTCAGTGCAGAGGTCTTTTCATTAGTTGTGTTAGTGGTTTTAGTTACTGAATCAGTTATTTCAAGATTCTTAGCGGTGAATACAGTACGAGCATTTTCTACAACACGAGATGATTCTGAACTGGTTTTTGTCTTCAATTCTAAGCCAATTGTTTCAAACTTTCGAGATGCATGCTGATTTGCTAAATCTGCGGTCTTCTTAGCTGTTTCAACCACTTCATTTCGTTTCTCAGTCATTTTAATCGATATCGATTCAATGAAACCCTTCAGTTCTTCCGATGCTACTTCAGCAGCTCTACCTGTTTCAGTAAAGGTCACTGAGAGATCTCCTGCTATTTCACCATAATCTTGAGATGTTTTTTCGGATATCTCAGACTCCATCTTCGAGAGTTCCTCTTCCATTTGTATCGATATATCTGCGAAAGCATCATTACCCTTAGTCAATGCTGTTGAGGTACTATCACCAAAATCATTCAATCTATCAGTTACGATTGATTCAGTATTCTGGAGTAAAGCAAATGTTATCTCTTGGAATTGAGTAACATGTTCATCTCCTCGTTCTTGAATAGATACTGAAGCCTCAGATGCCGCCTTTTGCAATCTTTTTTGCATTAGAATGAGTTCGTTTTTCAACTTGTTACCATGAGCATCAAGGGATGTTGCTACATTGGATACAGTAGAATCAACCCAAACTTGAGCTGCATCAAAAGCATTAGCCACCTCTGATCTACGAGTTTCAAGATTAACCAATACCTCATCTTTTGCTATACTATGTCCTTTCACATTGGTGGTTTGATTTTCTGCAACAGAGGCCTGAAACGCTTCTATACTTGCTGCCGCAACTTTTACTCTTTTTGTGGCTAACCTGTTCATCCTTTTACTCGTATCGGCTAGTCCACGCTGCATGTGATCAGTTTGTTCTATTAAGAAGCTATCAGCTATTGTTTTTGCTTCACCTGCACTCTTACTAAGCGTAGCTTCAGTAGATGCACGAATATTATCCAGTCGGTCGGAGATGTTGTCACGAGCCCCATCAACTGTAACACTGAATTCCTGCGAAACCTGTTCCATGTTTTCGATGAATTGTTTGACTGTGCCAGACTCAAGGTCTCGAAGATTCTTTTCAGTACTTTTCACTGAAGCCTCAAGATCACGTAGAGTCTTTGCCATGCTTTCAGAGATATCTAGTCGCTTCTGGACTGATAGCTCGCCAAGTACTTTCTTAGCTGTGTCAACAGAAGATGTCACCTCATCTATCTTGAGAGATAACTCTGTCGAATACTCCTGTTGGATTTTCTGTGAATCTTCTTTAAGACCTAGCACTTCGTTTTTCAACGAAGTTCTGAACTCTGTATGAACAGATGAAATTATGTCACGTGCTTCAATGGTCTGACTTGATAGGAGACCATTAAATGTTGCCTCAAGTCCTTGGACGAATGTCATGAACTGTGTTGTCATTTCTTCCATACGAGTATGAAATTCAATTTGAATTCCTTGCGAATGTTCCTCTAATCTACCAACCTGTTCGGTTATTGCATTTCCAATTTCCTTCTGAATCCGATCAGCTTGAGAGTTTATTGTTGAAACACTCTTTGTCATTCTTTTGTCTAATCTACCGCGAAGACCTTCATAGAGCTCTTTCGATTCACGAACTTGTTTTTCAGTTGCTGTTGTGAAATCTGCAATTAATTCATCAATTTTTATTCCAACGTTTCTTTCAAAATCGTGAGAGGTTTTTTTGACAGAAGTTAACATCGCTTCATTTTTGGTTGATGTTGACTTGATTACAGAACTGAAAGCTGATTTCAAACGACTATTCATAGCAACTGCTATCGTATTTAGCTCAGAGGTTTCTGTATCCAAAATGCTTGATACGTCTTCTGAGGATTCTGTTAGTTTCACCTCAATATCTGAAACTGTTGATTCAACCCATTTGTCAAGAGCGGTGTGAAGTTTCTTTGCTGTTGTATCACATGATGCAACCTTTTTCTTATTCTGCGTTTCAAGAAGCTCAAGAACCATTGTACGAGTGTCTCCCAGAGTGGTTTCACACTCAGTTCCTAGAGATGTTGCCAGTGTCATGAGCGAACCATATTCATCGTTTAACGACTCATTTACACGATCCATATGTGATGTAAGTGAATTCTTGACCACTGCTAAATAATTAGAGCCCGTTGTAGATACTTGATCTAATTGCGAAGTAATAGACTGGGATGCAACGTCCATAAATCCGCCAACTTCATTCTTCCATTCTTCTACAACATCACCGACAGAGTCGGTAATTTCCACAGCGACATTGATTCGGTTCTTAGCAAACTCCCCGTATTCTTTGGAGAGACCTCGTGATTCATTGACAACTTCTTTCAATGATTCTTGACTAGCAAGATACGCTTTTCCAAGTTCTCCATCAAGGTCATTGAGAAACTGAGCAATTTCAGTAGAAACTCCAGTTATTACTGCAAGACCTTCATCAGACGCAATCGATGCCATTGAAGTCAAAATCCCAGAAATCTCGCGAGCAAGTTTCTTTAGGGACTCTGTTGATTTCGTAAGCGCACTCGTTACGGCTTTCTTAGCAGTCGTTACAAGTTTCTTAGATTTGAGTTCAAATTCAGACACAGAAGTGATTGTACCCTTCCGTTCTAGTTTCATCCACCTATCAAATTCGCGTACCATCTTTTTCAGGTCTTTGTCTAAGGCGATCTGAGCTTTATCGATTTCTGCCTGCAGTTCGCCCATCTTAAGACCAAGATTGTCATCTAAGGTGGTGTCAATATCATCCATAACCTGTTCTATCTCTTCAGAAAAGCTCGTCATAGCACCTGTAGATGCTATTGCAACCTGATCTACTTGAGTTTTGACAAGATCTAGAATCTGCTCTTCATACGATGAAAGCGATTTTGTAATCTCATCTACTGCAGATGATTGTGATTTCACAATATCATTAACAACAACATCAATCTCTTTCAATCGAGATTTGAATAATTTGTTAGAATCACCTGATAGTCCATCAACTTCACCGATTATTTCAGTCAGCTGATCAGATAACGCCAAGCTTGGTGATACTGCTTTGTACACTGGTACTATTCCATCAATCTCCTTGACTAAGCCTTTTTTAACAAGCCTACCAAGGGTCCGTTTCACCGAGGAAAGTTTTTCTCCTGAAAGAAGAGATACTCCTCCTGCGGTCATGTTGCCGCCCAGAAAGATTGGCACGATTGCTTTTGCCTCAGACTCTGTTAAGTCGAGGGTCTCCCTGAGAACTGGCACCGATTTAGTTATTACATCGTCACTCATTTACGCATCCCACCGCGTATCTTTGTTATTCGAACTGGTATGTGTTACATCTTTGGCTCAATTACCAAGTTTTGATACACTCACAAACAGTTCTTGGAGTTGTTCTGCCATCAAATAGGGGGGTCCTTCGCTCTGGACAACCTCTACAGTTAGATGGACTTTATCTTCTACTTCTTTGGAGTATATAGCTTCGAATGCATTCGCTAGCTTGCTCTTCTGTATACTACGGATACCAGCTGAATCTGTGCTCTCTACTGCAATTGAGAGTACCCACCAATTGGAGGTAACATCTTTGACTATGGATGCAAGTCCATATATCGTTGAGAATAATTTACAGTAGAGTTTGAAAACATCAAAACTATCTACTCGATTCTTGGATGGGTTAACAGTCACAATACCACGATGAAAATCAAAACGAAATAGCAAACTATCTCCAGCAACAAGCATCACGTCTTTTTCTTGTGCCTGAGAGAAATTTGACCAAGTCTTCTTGAATTTCGTTGTAAAGTGCCTAATTGAACTTACACCCAATAACTGAAGTAGATCCTTTATTGGAAGTCTCCGGTTTTGTATTAATCTACCCTTTCGCTCTAATACAAATCGACGAATTTGTTCAATATTCTGTTGGTAGCAAAATTGGGGTAGGTCTTCGGTTGCGACACCAATTTCAATCAAAGAATTGAGGAAGTTGCGGTCCTTACATGCAGGACGAGTTGCACAACGCAACCTGTCATCTTGACAAGCTTTGCATTTTTTCTCATGCATTGCAATCAATTCTTTTGCCAGCTGTTTATTGGCAGTTTCATCTAGAAGTTGCAGTCGACGTGAGAATTGATCTGTATGTTTTATAAGTTCCATGAGTGCTACCTTCCAAAATATTTGAGAAACTTGGATTCTTGGAGCTCCAATTGATTGTCTATTGATATTCTAATAGAATAGACAAATCTGATTGCGCATTTGTGTCGTTCCGAAATAAACCTATGTACGTGAACTCTTACGAATTTCCAATAATCGTTGATTTTGACGAAGAATTTGCAGTGACAATGAATCTAGGAGCTCTTAGCAATCTCCTTTAGCTTAGTTGTCCATGACTTAATGTCCTTGTTCAAACTGGCAATATCATTTTCATTCAATGTTGCAGTGGGAGGATATGATTTCAATTCTCGAGCCTTTGTGCCTAATTTATGCAGAATAGGAGTATGAACTGTAATCATTGTTGTTAATTCATCTCGAATTTCTTCAAGAGATTCAGCCATAACTTTTGCTTCGGTCTGGGGATTTACAAGTTTAAGAAGCTTGGTCATAAGAGCATCAATTGCGGACGGAAGACTAGCCTTTGAAACTGGTGGCTTCTTTTTATCAGGCACTTCTTTTGTTTCAGTGGTTTTTGTGGTCTTCTTACTGTCTGTTTTTGCAGATGGGTCAGGTTTTACACCGCTCTCAGCAATCTGTGAAATCAACTCAGTAGTTTCGCTTAGCTTCTCAATGGACAGATTGTACTTTCGTTCTATATCATCAAGCTGACGAACTATGATTCCAACAATCTCATTTGTTTCAGTGAAGTGACCAGAGAGATCTTGTACCTTCTCTTCAATTCCAGAGAGACCAGCAACATAGCCTTGAAGGTCATCTAGTTTCTTACCAATAACATCGGTATCAGTGAGCGATAGTAGGATATCATCAATCTTTTTGAGAATAACCTCAATTTCCTTTGCATCCTTGAGAACTTGAATATCGGCCTCGAATCCTTTCAGTGTTGCAGCTAGTTCATCCATTTTCTTGGTTGTATCTTTAAAATCATCAGATGTAGCAAGACTATCAAGTTTCTTGTCGAACTTTTTGATTTCATTGACAGAAGAAACAATATCATCAATCTTTGAAATAGGTGACAAGGTAGATTTTACCTCTTTTAGTTCCTTTCGTACATTTGCTAACTCTTTTGTGAGATTATCAATTTTTTCTGTAATCTCTTTGATTGCTTGATTGTTATCCTCAGCAGCCATACTATCCCCAGCCACAGCAGCGTTATTGAGCGATGTTACGATACTCGTAATTAGCCTTTCGGGAGTGTAGTTTATTTCAATATAGTGGAGATATTTGTTGAATAGGATTGTTCAAGCATTCTTATCTCGAATAATTTCTAATCCAGCCTCTTCAATGATTGGGAAAATGTGTGCTTTATTCTCAGCATTCATTCCTTTCCAATCAACAATTGCGCAGGTTACTTTCCCAGTTGTCCTTGAAATCATCTGTTTAACAACTTCTAATGTCAAATCATTCAATGCATATTTGGGTGCGATGTGACCTATCTTGTACCCCTTTTCGAGTACAAGTTTGTTGAACTTACTTGCATAGTGGGTCCCTCCAAATCCAATCACGGATTCCGCAGTAAGGGGTTCTTGTACACAATCCATTATTGCTGCGGCAACTGCTCGTGCCCCTTCTTTATGCACCCAATACTCATCAGAACTACCTAGTTCAATGAAAATCATTGGTGTCTTCATCGATGTTGGACCATGGTGAGTCACTTCAAGAGACACATCAAAATCATCTAGATTTCGCTCTTGTTTTTCCACAACAAGTCGTTTTAATGCAACCGATACTAGAGAAGGTGCAGAAACAGAAACCTCCTGTGGATTTCCTCCAAAGAGAGCTTCAGTTCCGAGATTACCAGTGCTATGAACGAGTAATGCGGGTTTAGCGGATTCTGCTCTGTGACGAGAACAGAATATGAATACCTCAGCATCAAAGTGATTGTCCAAGTGATCACAATAAATCATATCACGCTTAGTAGTAATGAGAATTGCAGAGTCGCCACTTGATAAAATCGGATTTTCTTCAAAGTTATCACCTGTTGGAAGAAAACCGTATTCTTCAATCAAGACCGTTTTAATAGTCTGGCTTGCAATGTCTTTCTCAGATGTGACAAGTACACGCAATATTACCAGCCTTCCATCATTCAATTGTACATAATGCAACAAGGGGCTCAAGTGATACATCAAGTTGTATTGTGACTTTCTCAGTGAATGACTCTAAGATTTCAGCTTCTATACGAACCTTGAATTCATTGACTTTCCCAATTTGTCGTTCGAGATCATCTCTAATACGTAAGAGGTCGTTCTTGTGATAATCCAGATTCTTTTTAGCTTCAGATAGATTCGCTTGAAGCTCTTCACTCTTTGTGTATACATCAGATCCTGCATAGGTGCGTCTCTTTAATTCTATTTCATGAGCTTCGTTCTGAAGGTCTTGAAGTCCACCATTTTTAATCGCTTCAACTTCCTCGATTGCTCGTCTAGCTAGTCTATCCTTAAGTTTAAGCTTCTTCGTTGCAATCGCTTCTTGAAGACCGTTGAGACCTTCAATAAGTCCAGGGTATCCATCAGATTCCTCAGCTATGGCAGTATATGGATCATCAAAATATTCAATGAGAGCTTTTTGACCTGCAGGACCAATTCGTACACCTGTATCGCGTTGTAGTAATTTCTTAACCTGCTTTTTGAGTGGGTTCATCTTCATTTTGAGAAGGGCTGAAACGTGCTCTGCCTGTTCATCTAAACTTAGTAATTCTGCAACATTGGAGGTTTCTTTGAACTTGTCATAAGCACTCTCTGTTTCATTATACTCATTCTCAGCAGATCTAATCTTCATGAGAACTGTCTGAATCTGTTCTTCGAAAATCTCGTTACTAAAGGTAAGATCATGCAACGTATCTATCCGTCCGCCTATACGTTCAAGATCTTTTACCCAGCTGTAATCATAGAGTAGTTTTCCAATCTTCTTCATTTCTTTGCCAAGTTCTTTCATTGCAACATCAAATTCTTTGATGGTCGTTTTGTAACGCTTATCCAGCTTTCTAATCCAGCGAGCTCCAGCACCCCAAAGTTCTTGGATAAAACGCTGAATTTCACCCTGCATAGCTTCTGTGGTTTCGTATGTGATTTCTTTATCAACATAGAAGTCTTTCACGATTTCTTTTACCTTCAATGCAAATCGTGACGCAATTCCATCTACATCTTCAATGTCATCATCTTCAAAAGCCTTGCTCAATTCCTCTATATCTTGTAAAGCTCTTTCAACAACTTTGTAGCTTCTTTCAGCGTGTTTTAGAAAGTCACTCGATTTATTCTTGAGCTGTTTTCGATACCATTTTTGTAGTTGTTCGACATTGAGATTGGTCATTGACAAAACCCACCAAGACTGAAAACGATTTCATTCGACTCGTTTATCAACTTTATGACCTGTGAGATTATGTACATTTGAACCTATACTGATGTTTATATCACGAATAACACAATAAGCTACTAGCATAGGTACAGTGATCGGTCATGTCTGAAATCCTCGAAACCGGTAATCGGCATCCGAGGTTGGACGTCACATATGAGCTTGAGTGTACATCTTGAGGAAAAGGTCGCTTGGGTTTCTACATCAAACGCCTCAGTATGATTGATGCTACTGGAAAAGAACAATTGTTCCTCAAAAATCCTGCAGACAACAAGAGTGGCTTTTGGCACTCATACCTTGTTGATGATGTTCTTTACAAAGCAAGTTCGACTGAGATAGAAACAATTTCTATCGAGAGTAAAGAATCGGGAAAGGGCTGGATGCGTATTGTTCTGAGCCACACACCAAAAGAGGGTGGTTCGCCCATGGCAAGATTCGATATTGAGGTATGGAGTCATAACACACCGGTCATGCTGATCCGTCATAAGACTACAAATCTCAGTGACAAGATCATTAAAGATATGAAACTGTACAACCTCATGGATTTCGATGTGGGTGGCCCATCGAGCTACAAAGACGATATTGGAGTCTATGAGGAAGAATCAGGAATCATATCTACATATGATGACAACCCTCTGTGTGTTGCTATGACTTCAAAACCAGGACCGGATGCTTGGGAGATTGAACGTCCCCTAAGACTGAAGGCAGATGGTGAAAACCGCGACCTCAAGAAGAATCTCGAGCTGGGTCCCAGAGACATTGCCACAGCACTACAATGGAATCATGGCAATCTTGATCCCAATGAAAGTAAATCTGTGGACATTGTCCTAGCATGTGCGACCAATCTCGACGAGGCGAAGACTCTCATCAATGATAGTTGGGAGTTGTTCAAGAAGAAGATGCGATGAAGTCGATACGTAAAGCTTGGCAGTATCGACAGAGAACAGAGAAGCACTCTGTATCTTTTATTGATAGCCTTAAAAAAAGGCGGAGGGGCTCATTAGAGCCCACCGCGTCTACTATTTTTTATCGAAGTATACCGCCAACATTTGAGCCTCACACGTAAGACTTGCGTGTTCTCCTTTGCAGTTCAGATCACCGCCAGTCAGCAGTCCCATCTCCTTGAGAGAACGCAAGTTCCACTTCACAGTACTATATGGAACATTGGATTTGCGGGAAACTAAATCTGCCAGTGCGGTCACCGTTAAATCATTGAACTTGAGCAGTCGATGGCTCAGTTTCAAAACGGTCTTCTGAGTGTCACTCATCCTAGCATCCGCTAATTGGAAGAATGATGCTACAAGACTATTAAAACAAGTAGTAAAGACCTTACGGTCACTGGAGAACACGTTCACCTCGTGACTTAATTTGGTAGTCACCTTTCGCGTTCGAGACCCGATATTGATGAGTAGAGTATTTTGTTTCAGTACCCATTGCGTTTTCCACCTCACATTATTAGTGGGTCAATTAAAAACCAAATATCTTTTCACTTAAGGTTTGCTAAAAACGTCATAATAGTTAACTAGGATTCCATATCAGGCATTTCCAAACCCATCTTCTTTAGCTTACCAAAACCCTGACTGAATAAACTCATGTGATGACGAATGTTTTCTTCTCCATCAGCTAAATCAGCGAGGTAAGGAACGGCATCGTCAAACCCACCGGACTCGTAATCTTCTCTCATGTTGTGAATTGTATCACTCATTGCAAGCATATCGTCTGTTAATACCTTAGTAAGGTCAATCATTGATTGTACGACCGCTCGTGCTTCTGGATCTGGCATGAACGGTAGGAAATCTTCGAATGAGACACCTGCATTCTTACAGCTCTGTACGCGCCCGGGGATAATCTCAACATACATAGAGTTCATCCAACCAATTCGCTCACTATGCATAATATCTCTCAGATTCTCAAGAGAGAAGAAACTAGTATGTGGCCCAAACTCAGTGGTTTCATAGGATATCCAATCATCAAATGCCTTCAAAACCCGCTTCCAACCTTCAACTGTTTCTGCCATGGGCCCACCTATACTATTGTCACCTACTGAGGTTATAAACTAGCGCGGTTGATGAAAGTTTAGAATGAAAGCCACACTCAAGTCTACGATCCTAGAGATTTTGGATCAGTCAAAGGAAACAGGGATAGTAGTAGATTTTGAATGCGTAGATACTGACCTCTGTTACGAACTCAATCTTTGCGTCACTCAGGATGGAACTATGGCAGTTGATCGAGAAAAGAGAATCGATCTTGCAATGCTAATTACTGAACACGGAGTTGAGATTGCAGAGGTTGTTAAACTGATGACCTGGAAGGATTTTGAAGGATTAGTGGCTAGTATACTGAGTGAGAATAGTTTCGCTTGTACTGAAAGTTTCAGACGAAGAGGAACTTCCGATATCAAGGGAATGGAAGTTGACGTAATAGGTATCCGAGGACATATGGCACTCTCAGTTGATGCTAAGATGTGGAGTGTGAGAGGCGGTAAAGCATCAGCCTTACGCACAGCTGCAGAAAAGCAGAAGGAGCGAACATTCAGACTAACAAGTCAACTCCCACAACTATCTAAGAAGATTCCCTCTATGATGAAAGGACCGTATACCATAATTCCCGTCATGGTTACTTGGCTTGTAGAGGAGGTAGAGCTTCATGAAGGAGTTCCTGTTGTTCCTGTTTTCAAACTGAATTCATTCATTCAAGATTTTGAGATGTTTGAAGATCTTGTAGTATCGTATACCGGTCAGCTATAGATGGTCATACTTCAGTAGTAGAGAGGACATTGCTGACAGTATCCATTAATAAGATCTTGATAAAGTCACGTGATTTCAGTTCAGCACTTTCATTCACTGCAGGGTATGTGAGAAGATTCTTCCTTATCGCTGAAGACAGAGATTTCACACGATCTTCAGCAGAAGTAGGAGGTACAGATTCAAACGGTTTTGCTGCATTTTCAAGCTCAATAATAATGGAACGAAGGAGATTATTTGTAATATCATGGGGATTTAGAGAGGCTTGTCCAGCACCACAGGAAGGTCCTTCTCCTTCAAAGTTACCATGGGCAACTACAAGGATTTGCTGAGTGACTTCTTTCTGAGAAAGCCAATCTTCAAAGAATTTATTCAACTGTGAAGTTTCATCTTTTGTCCCAGTGTATTCGGGAAGATAACCTCCAAGTGTTTGAATGGCCATTGGAAGACCTTGAGGAGTCACTGGAGGATGAACTCTCGAGTCAGAACATATCAAGACAAGAGTATTGGTGTCCAACGGATCGGGTTGTTCAACCCGAGATAACAGCCAATTCTCTGCTTCATAATTTCGACCTTTTCCATGTGCTACTATACGAGCTAGACCCTGTTCATAATTTACACGGAACACTATGATAGGTAATCCTTCCAAATCGGGGTGCAATACTATATTCTCTAGTGACTCTTGGATTATTGACTCTGGTTCACTTTGGTCAAAAGTAAGAATTACTCCGCGTTTCTCTGGAAATCCTTGATTGTAAGAGGCGGGACCTGCAAAGAGTACAGGTGATTGTGCATGCGGTAGCAAAGGTGCGTTTGAAACACGGGTTCCATGAAATACATCACCCATTTTCATATTGAATAGTTGAAGATCCTGGGAGCTTCTCCGGATTGGAGATATCATCAGATATCGAGGTGCTTGACCTTGTGCTGCTACTTCCATCCGAGCTGAGAGTTCAGGATCTTTCTTTCGCTCTTCAGAGAGTTTCTCAGCCATTTCTACTAGCTTGTTGGTCATTCGAAAATCGTGCGCTCCTTAGTTCCTTCAAGATGTGAGAGGTACTTAACGATTATCTTAGTTCACATCTCTACCAGTTTACTCTCTAGCATAGTAGGTAGTTCTATTAACCGAACACTCCTTTGCAACTTTATCTAGAAACGAGGAAACGCTCATGGTCAATCGTCTCTTTGGAGTAGTCTATCACGAGAATGTGAATAACTGGGCAACAGCTGGTTTAATCGATGCAATTAAGGCAAAGGGTCATACCCCGATGCCATTTCGGTTGCCAGATATTGCCGCTCAGATTCCAAACAAGTTCACTCATCTTAATGAAGAAGATGTCTCACATATGGATGGAGTATTGGTAAGAACAATTGGTTTTGGTACTGGAGACCAAATAACGTACAGAATCAGTCTCCTTGAGCATCTTGAGGATGCAGGTATCTATGTCATGAATCCAGCATATTCATTTCGAAGAGCTAAGGACAAGTATGCGACTCTAACTGCGCTGAATAAAGCTGGCATCCATGTTCCAAGAACCTACATTGGTGAAAATCTAGAGGCGGCCATAAATTTTGCAGATGAAGTAGGGGATGTAATCATCAAACCACTCATAGGAGCAAGAGGTATGGGAATGATACGTGCCGAGCATAAAGAGCTAACTTACCGAGCTATGAAATTCATCCATCAGCTTGGACAAGTGCTCTATGTTCAAGAGCTTGTAGAGAAGCCAGATAGAGACATCAGAGCATTCGTGATTGGAGGAGAGCTCATCGGTTCGATGTATAGATACATACCAAAAGGTATCGAAGGTGAATGGCGCACCAACGTTCATGGTGGCGGTGAAGCCGAAGTAACCGAACTTTCTCCAGAGTATGTAGAGTGTGCATTAAAGACTGCAGAGGTATTGAACCTTGATTATACTGGTATAGACATCATTGAATCAAAAGATGGTCCCTGTGTAATCGAAGCTAATGCTGCACCTTCTTGGAGTGCATTATCTAGAGTAACTGGTATAGACGTAGCTGGTCTGATTATTGACCAATTAGTCAATAAATGCAAGAGATAAAAAAACTGAACTATGCCTGAAGAGCTGTGAGTTTAGCCGCTACTTCATCATTAGTCAGAATCTTGAATATCTTGTCAGTTGTATTTATCATTCCAATCTCTACAGTCTTAGATTTCTCAGCAACATCAAGTGTAGCCAAATCCTCAGATCTGAAGAGACCCTTGAGAGCCAAGTTGAGAGCAGCATCAATCTTGATAGTTGGTTTATA
>JABCTV010000181.1 GCA_018238205.1 Candidatus Thorarchaeota archaeon | reverse complement strand
GATATTAAAGAAGAAGAAGAAAACTTTGCTGACGCAATTGGACTATTGCGGAAAGTAGGTAGACTCTATTATTCCGCAGATGATGATGAACTAGGTGACCGCATCAATATTAGAGCAGCTAAGATCGCACAACGATGGGCAGAGATTTCCAAAGGAAAAGGAGATTATCTATCTGCAGGTAATGCCCTTGCAGAAGCTGCTCAGATTATGCAAACAAGAGGAGAATCACCAGAAGCAACACGCACAATGATGGAAGCTGGAGAACTATACGAGGCTGCAAATCTATACGAAAAGGCAGGAAATATCTATGATGCAGCACAAGAAGCATACAAGCTTCAACGACTTACTTCTGCCAGAAATAAAGCGGTGTACAAGGCTGCTGAATCATACATGAAAATGGATGGCAAACCTGAAGCTGTAGCACCTTTACTAGTCAAGGGTGGAAATATGTTCCACGAGCTTGGACGAGTAATGAAGACAAAATGGGCTTTCAAACGTGCTAGTGAGATGTTTGAAGAACTGGCAAAGAAGGCAAAATCAGAGAATGATGTGGAATCAGAGAAGAAGTATTTGAGATTTCAAGCAATGTGCCTTCGGAATTGGGGCCATGAAGAAAGAGCTGAACAGATCTATAGTGAGGTCAGAGAGTATTATCTCAGTCAAGCCAGCAATCAGAGTGAAAGTGGTGAGAAAGAACTTCAAGCACTGGCGCTTGAGGAAGCTGCTGAAGTATTTACTGAATCTGGTCAGCAGGGCGAAACTATAAAGCTCATCGAACAAGCTATAGAACTCTACATCGAACTGGCAGATGCGTCATCAGTTTCAGAAGACCCAGAAGCATCATCAAAATATTACAGTAAAGCAGCAGATTGTGCTATGAAACTAGGAGATACTGAAAGAAACGAGTCATTCCATTGGATGGCAAGTGAAAAGGCGGAGAGAGCTGCTGAAATCTACAAAGAGTTAGGAGTTCCAGAGGTAGCAATAGTCTGGATGCGAACAGCAGGAACTGAAGCACTCCTGACGAATTCAAAGAAGATGGTTGAGAAGGCTATTGACCTGCTAACAAATTCTGCTGAAGGTTTCAAGGAAGCAAATGAACTCCATGAGGCTTTTGAAGACCTATTCGCCGTTTTCGAAGCCAGGTTCATGTATTATCCAAAGAAACGGCGACCCATCAAGGCTACTATCAAGTTGATGGCGGAAGTTTCAATGATGTGTCAAGACGATATTGTGGCAGCTCTATTATCAATCGTGAGAGCTATGAATGAAGGAAATCATATTGGCGCTCTCCTTATGCTACAAGAGAATGAAGAAGACCTCTTGGCAAAAGCTGATCGAATTCGGAAATTGATTGATCAATCGAAGTTGGAGAGACCTACAAAATAGATTCGTTTTATTTACGGAAGATAGAAGTGAGCCACACTTCTCGAATACATGGTGTATCTGTTTGAGTACATATCACAACACAATTTCATTTCAGACAAGAGGGAAAAGCTTCCTCGTGAAGAAGAAGCTCACCGTTGCCCGAAACTTACCCAATCTTGAACATTGCGTCCAGGACTGATGTTCGGTTCCTGCTTCATCGAGGCTGCATCTAGTGGGTCAAAGAAGACCCACGAAGAAGTCTTACGTTCTCTCCACGGGCTATTAACGTCCCGTCCAACTAGCGGCGACGGTAGAGTGCTTCAGAAACTTGGTTCTCGTTTCAGAGATTCTCCACAGCTGATGATTCCTCTTCAGAGTATATAAGAACCTACAGGATTGCTCAATTTGTTGTTTGAGAGATGTTCAAGATCTTCCAAGGTTCATGCATGTGTTACGCAACCCTTGGGTACATGGCAACAAGTAGTCTTTATTGATTATGATAATAGACCTCGAAACAGGAACCTTGAGATTGTTATTATCGGTGAGTGATTACAGAAATTCAGTATCAATTGGATGTTCCCAAGCAAGTTCACGGGTGCTAACATTGACTGGTTTCGAGTCCCTAATCTTAAGAGCTAGATAATGAATTCTAAGAGATCTCCGCAGACGATGAACTTCAAATGGTGCACTCCAAGTTGGTGATGGTTGTCTATATCCAATAGTATCCATCAAATCTCTAATTGTAGCGAGTTCTTTCTTGACTTGGAGCTTGATGTCGTCAAGGTCTCGTTGAATAGTTAAAGCAGGTCTATCTGTCATCTATTGACACCTCTCCAGCTTCAAAGATGACCAAGTTTCCATTTCATATCATGTATGACTTGGGTATTACTTACAATTCAACGGGATTTACGCTTACGATGAACAACACGCCGCATAATAGTACCACAGACAGGGCATTCTAATTCCTTTGCCTTAGAGCTCGATTTGTGATAACAAGCAGGGCATTTCAAGCTCCAGACAATTTCGTGTTTGAATCTACCACTTGGATCAAGGATTGTTAATCCCAGATGGCGCGCTGTGTTAAGTACAGCTAAATCTGTTGAAACAAGCGTCGTCTTCATTCCAAGTGATTTCTTTGTATGTGCAAGTGCTACAATCTCGATATCAACTTCAGATAGTACAGATTTGTCTCCTGTTTTATCTGCAGCAAGTCTTACTGCTTTGATAGATTCAGGAGTAGCAAAATCTTCTTGAAGTCGATCCAGTAAGGTTAGTATTTCGGTTCGGACCTTGCTTGGTCTATTCTTGACCTCGTCTAGGACACTGGAAGTAGTAGCAAACGTACCTTCTGGAACCTTGATGGTCCAACTAGAGAAAAGAACACCAGCATCTAGCACATAAATATGCGACATCTAAGCCACCCCACCTACAGAGTCCGAGGAACGAGTCGTGTATTCAATCGGTCGTAGTAGTTATCATAGAGCCGGATGAATTTGGTAACATTTTCAGATTTTTTCAACCAAATCTTATCATGAGGTTCAATATCCCACCGTGTTTGTCCATCAATAACTGCAAGACCTGGAGCACCTACTTTGACAAGTTCCATTTCGAGTGTAGCATTATCTGGAATCACTATGGACTTGAGTTCAAACCTTGGAGGGCATACAGGAACGAAGATGAGCCCATTAACATCCGGTGCGAGGATTGAACCGCCCGCAGCAATCGCATATGCTGTAGACCCACAGGGTGTGGCCAACATAGCTCCATCTGCTCGACCGTAATCGATGCGAACATCATCAAGGAATATTTGAAAGGTTAGTAATCGACCAGGTATTTTTGAAACAACATACACTTCATTTAGCGCATCGGGAAAGACCTTGTCCCCGACACCAGAGTTGATGTTGATGTTTGTTTCGATTATGCATTCTCCATCTATAACCTTCTCAAGTGAATCGAATGCGGTAGTCGTACCGGTTTCAGTGAGGAAACCGACTGTTCCGCGATTCACACAAAACAAGGGTGTTGCTCTATCTTTGAGCTTTGAGAGGGTATAGAGAATTGTGCCATCCCCACCAATAGTCACAACAAAATCCACATCCATATCTTCAATGGGTGTAGGTTCAATTTTGTCTTGAGTCACATTACATGAACCAGGATCAATCTGTATATTGATATCATGAGAGATCAGAAGTTGAGCAATACGTTCAGCGATACTCTCAATCTCCTTACGACCTGGTTTGCACACTAAACCTACTGCTCTTTTGTCGCTCAAGATTTGTGGATTCTGGACAATCACTGTTAAACACGTCCAGCATTGGCTCTTATGGTTCGCATTTTACTGTTGTTACATGGGAAATATCACTCGGAATCGCTCCCCCAAATATATAAAGAGAATCAGAGAATGTTCCAGATAGGTCTAAGACACAGTAGGTGTAACACCGTGAGTATTAAAAAATCTGAAGCTAAGAGCCTGAAACCAGGAAGCTACTTCCTAATAGAAGGCGAACCATGTAGAGTTATTTCAATGGACAAGTCAAAACCAGGAAAACATGGTGCTGCAAAAGCCAATATTGTCGCCGTTGGCTTCTTCGACAATAGAAAGCGAAATGTCATTATGCCTGCAGACCGTATGGTCGATGTTCCTATCATTGACAAAACTGGTGCAACAATCATTGCTGATTTGGGCGAGAATTATAGTCTAATGGATACTGAAACTTTCGAAACTTTCGAGGTACCAAAACCAACTGATCCTGAAATCACCTCCAGCATTAACCTGAATGTAAATGTTGAAGTCTGGCATCTCATGGGAAAGAAAGTCATCACCAGGATCAAGACATAGCTGGTGTCTGAATTAGTTTCATTTCCTGATAAGTCGAAATAAGGGATGTTCCAAATGGTTACGATGGATAGAATCGATGAAAATGATCGAAAGATTATCGAGATTCTGACCAGTAATGCAAGAATATCACTCAGGGACATCAAGAAGAAAGTAGACCTCAGTCCAAGTTCTATTCGAAACAGAATGGAGCGACTTGTTAGTCTTGGTGTCATCAAGAATTATACTGTAGATGTCGACCATCAAAAACTTGGTTATGAAATACAAGTTGTCGCACTCATAACATCAAAACCTGCAGAATCGGACATGCTCTGTAAAGCTCTCTCAAAGTACGATGAAATCTCTGAGGTTCTCCGTACATCAGGTCCTGCCAACTTCATTTGCATGATTCGAGTTCGTAACATCAGCGAGCTTACAAAATTCATCACCTGTGAACTCGAGAAACTGAATGGTGTTGAAAGAATCGAAACCATGTTTGTTCTACCACAAGATGAATAGATTGTCAAGTTTGTTTTCGTATTGCAGCAATTGCTAACAGGAAAATCCAACCTAGGAACGCGAAAATGGTTATCCATTCATTAATAGAACCGGTACTAGTTCCAATCAAGAGTACGTACATCACAAAAGCGGTATCAAAGAGAGCAAGTGCTAATCCATAAACACTGGTCCATTGGACTAATCCACTCTTCCTGAAGAGAAATGAATTTGTCAAGAAAAGAACTGGAATCCATGTTAAGAAAATCATCAGGCTCCAGATGAAATGCAGCTCGTAGACATCCTCTGGGAAAACTGCAGATAATACGATGGAAAGGCAATTTAGAAAACCAAAAACGGTTGCGATCGAGATCAGCTTGCTTCCTGTTGGTTTTCCGTATGTCAGATACATTCCAATGTAGAAGGGTATCAATGTTAGTCCAGTGAGTGCAACACCCAAATTGTAGAAAATCGCACCATCAGGATTCAAATTTGAATTTCCTAAGACACTCAAATAATCAGTCAGTGGACCGAAAGATCCAGGATAGTAAGATGCAGAAATCCAAGTGAGAATGCAATATACACAAATCCCGATTATCCCTGAAATATAGAACTTGGACCACTTCTTTGTACTATCAGACATTAGAAATTCACAAGGTGTAATCAAGTTCTTTCCATTAAAAGGGGATATTTCAAAGCAAGAATTGGTGCGGAGGGCGAGATTTGAACTCGCCTACTCTTCCCAACTCGTAGATATTTTTTCTATCTTCTCTTTGTCTTCATCTATCTGCCTGATAAAAGAGTTTTCATCGTAGGCGCCGCGAACGGCTGTAAAATCCAAATCCCTTACTTCCGGATCTCCGTCGATACCGTATCCGATCTTTGCAAGCGAATCGAACTCCTTCATTGCATCCTTGGTTATCATGTTGTTCAGTTTTATACTGTTTTCCTTCCAATCGCGTATAATCTCAACCAGCTGCTCCTTGCTGATTTCATCGCGTCTTATACCAAGCCGTTCTTCTATAAGGTTAAGGCACCAGGACCATTCATATTCGCTGTATTCTGCATGAATTTTACCAAGCTCGATCGTTAAGTCATCCAGGTCGTTGATTCGATTACTGCTG
>JABCTV010000040.1 GCA_018238205.1 Candidatus Thorarchaeota archaeon | reverse complement strand
AAGGTTTGTGAATACCACATGGATGCGACCCCGGCCAAATCAACGTCCTGCACTCCGGTGTTCAAAAATAAGGCACTTACTCCAAGTTTATCAAATTCCTTTCTTAGGTAGATTCCAGCAAACTCTCTTTCTATTGCTGAACTTGATAATGCCACACAGATTTCACAATCTCCAGAGATAAGTGCCTCATATGCCCGAGTTAGTAGTCCCTCTGACATAAAACCATAAGACAGAGTAACAGTCTTTGCTATTGGTTTATCTACCGCTGTTTCCCATTCTCTCCTATGGATATTGTCACCTTTTCCTTTTCTTTGTTTCCAGAGTGCACCAACAGAATATACAGGGACTGCCAGAATATGATGCCCATCCATTGTTACCCGATTATTGCGATAGAAGTAGTCCATCTCCCATTCTGGTATTAGATCAATCCAATACTGATCGAGTTGATATTTCACACTCGCCAGATGGATATTCATATAGAATCGGAAAATCTTGAAGATATCCTCAGCTATGTCATCAGCATCTTCTATCAATTGTAGAATTTTCTTTGCTTTACCTTTGAGTTTGTAATCACGTTCTTTTCGACCTAATTCTTTATCTGCAATCATCTGTTGACGAGTTGAGAGCATCTCTTTTGCCCATTCTGTTTGCGGATTCTCTTCAATTGACTCTTTTATGAATGAATGAATTCCCTTATAGAAAGGTCCCTTCTTGTTTGCTAGTATTTTTTCCAACGGTGGAATCAAATCGAGCTCAGACTCTTCAATAGTATGCCTACTAAGATTTACAATTGATACAGCACGTCTATACTCTGCCTTCCGTCGGGTGAACTCCTCAAGCTCGGGTTGTTTCATGTCCTTGATATTATGCAATTTGTCGAGAAAATCTGCCAATCGCTTATCTGCCAATTCAGATGCAGTAAGACCTGTGAATGATTTACTACATTCTATAAGGGCATTATAGTTTTCCCTAGGCATTTCAACTTTCATATTGACTGAGAAGATGCCCGTTGGCATTCCTCCCCAGACATCGCCACCTTTAGCCTTCCCTCTCCATCTCTTCTCAGTTCCATATTGCCATTGTAGCGGATTTATCTTCCGAGAAGCTCTACTACCTACTTGGATTGTGGAATCATCTACTACTTCTGTAAGTTCAATGGAAATTTTCCCTTGGTACAGACCTTTCAGAATAATATCCTCCCGTGTTAGATCCTTAATATCCGCATTAACAACTTTTCTTGCAGTCCATGGTGGATAACTCGGAACATAATATCCCTTCTTGTAAATTCCTTTCAAAAACCTCCTTCGTTCAATTCTACTCTTTATACTCTCAATTTTGGGATCTAGTGGTTGGAACGAAACGTATCGTCTGTGCCTATACTCAAACTGAATATCCGCTGATACTCTCTTATTGGACATATATTCCGCCCCTCACTTATTTTGGACATATTCACATATACATCAATTCAATTGGTATATAATAAGTGCCCTATCTGTAATTAAACTCGGTTCTTCTGAGATAGAAAACTAAGCCACTCAGGCTTGTTAAACTGAGGATATGGAAATCATACTGACTCGTACAACTTGTTCAATGAAGAGATTCTATCTCAAGTATATCCGTAGAGAGTGTATATCTGGAGTGAAGAGAGGTAGTGGCCTTTGCTGAAAGGAGAATTCAAGATGTTCTATCAATAAGACAATTATCGTCAACAAATTGAACTACGAGAAGAAACCAGTTATATCTTCAACTTGGTTTGTTCTGATCCTCTCCAACACAGTTTCGAGAAGTCTTTCTAACCTCACTTCTGATCTGATTACTGTTTCTAGATAATACTGTTTGTTTTCAGGTGTAGCATTCGGCTGATTGTACATACTCTCACATTGCCGTGCAGTTCTATTGTGACCATGTATCTTAGTGTACAGAACAGAGAAATTTAGGAAAAGGTTATCATCCAACTTTGATAGTTCACCAGAAGTGATGGCAGAATCCCAGAAGTTAGTACCATATTCATTTATAGTTCCGGATTTCTTCTTTGCATTTTCCAGAATGTTCCTGAGTTCTGATGTAAGATGCTTGCGAACTCTCAAAGCAATTCTATAGTCCTCGAATACTTTGATAATCTCGCCGAGGGAAACAGCAGCAAAAACACCTATGAATGCTCCCCACATTTCTATCGTAATGCCTGTGAAAGTATCACTCTCGGGATTGAATATAATAATTATTGCTAGCACAAGAACAAAACCGAAGGAGCAGATCCAGACTTTCCCTCTCATCCTATCATCGAGCATCAGTCTTGCATGAACGCCTTTAGACCTTTGCACTTCTCCACTCTTCTGGATGTGAATGATAGTTAACTCCAGTTATCCCGAGTTTCTCAACCAAGGTTTGTAACAAAATGCATTACTTGAAAGCCGTCCTCATCTGTTTCCTTAGTATGATAGGGGAGATGATATGACACAATGTAATGAGCAAGAAATGGAATAACCTATGGTTTCCTTACTACTAACAATTCACCTTTCTCCTTGGACAAGATCGGATTGATACGCTTTCCCCCTACTGAATACCCTGAATGATACTTCAATAGACCATCAAGTAGTGATACCATCATATCGTAAGGAATCTGCGAATCTCCTGCTAATTTCCTCACGCTGACCCAATCAACACCCTGTCTGTCTCTCCTAGGTGCAAGCTCCTTCTTGATATGAGCATCAATGGTCTCTTGAAGAATCCTCTCGCGTGCGTTCAGGTCCAAGACTTTATGGATATGCCCACAACCGATACAGGCAAAGTTGTACCTAGGTACATCGACATTGTGCCCATATTCATCTTTGTAGGGTAGCGTGAATACCCCTTCCCATTCCGCCTTCTCAAACTCAGTTTCACCACAGTTCAAACATTTCATAGAAATAATTCTCCTACACATTTTGGTGAAGAAAACCAACCTAAAAATCAAGTGTAGCCTGAAAAATCTCTGGGGAATCCATGTCTGACTGTTATGGTGGAAAAGCTAGGTATATCCACAACTTGAATGAATGAAGGGGCAGGATTCATTTTCTGCCCTCTCCCCTATATTCCATGGAATGACTGACTCATTTTGAAAATCAGTGTATATTTTTCTCATCACATATAGGCTTATCATATTAGAAACCGACAATAGTAATAGTGAGAGAATACGATGTCCAACAAGAAGTCCATCCTTGGCGTTTGGCTTATTGAACGAGGTAGTGGTAGGAATATCGTTTCGAGAGCTTATTCTGAGGCAGTAAAGTTGGATATGGACCTGATTGCTCCGTTTCTCTCTGCAACTCATACCTTCATTGATAAAGCATCAAATGAAACCCTTCGGACAATTGATACTGAAACTAATAGGTACGTCTGGGAGGCTAACGAGCACCTCCTCTTTGTAATGGTAGTAAGTAAGGCAGCACGGATAGGTCATATGCGCTTTGTACTAGAGTATGCACTTGAGGAATTCATGACCAATCAAGTCCCTGCAGATACTGATATCGCTTCTATGCTGAAGAACTGGCACGGAGCTCCTAACAAATTCAAGAATTTTGGTAACTTTGTTGATGAACTGGTTTCTCAGTATGAAGTGACCGACGAAGTTCTACTCGCTGGAAAATCCATGGACTGTCTGGAGGTGTACAGTCACATCTTTCGTGGAATCATGCGTGTTGATACTGCTAAGTCAAAGAGGAAGAAGATTGTAAAAACAATGAATAAGTATCTTGAACCACTTATAGATCGATATTCATTTCTAAGTGCTATAACACTCGATGAGAGTGGTATTGAGGTTCTCCTGATTGATATCAACACAGTTCCATATCATCAGTTGAGGGATTCTCTTGAGGAGTTATTCCGGCTTCTTGCAAAGGTCACTAAGGAAACTGTTACACCAAAGGCTTACCGTGACATGATTTTTGAACATGTGATGCCTTACGTTAAGAGAGATACCAAGCGGCTTCAGACCTACGCAATTCTAGATGATGTTGTCAGATATCTATTCTAATCATTTTTCAAGAACAATTAGTTGACGTTGAACAACTTGTCCCATCTTTCTTTCTGGTAACACTTCTCTATTTGGACTGATTCGTAAGTTTTCATCACTGTCGCTAATGCTTTTGATCATATCCGCAGGAAGCATCCTGTAAATTCCTAACCCTGTTCCCTTGATCATTTCTTTGATATCCATAGATACAGGTCCTGCTCTTGATACAATAACAGGTATTGTCATTGCCACACGGCCATCTGGTCTCAATACTTGTGCAATCTGTGCTAATGCTTCACGATAAAGCTCGGTTAGTTCTTCAATGATTTCTTCTGCTTCTTTGGCTGTGGGTTTCTTCTTGGTCACCGGTCCAAGACTTGGTTCGAAAGCTACTGCATCAACTTCCTTGCGAATAAGATTAGTGAGATTTCGTGCATCTCCTCTTATTATATCAAAGCGTATTTGTTCGCCAATATCTCTTCCAAACCAAGACAAGTTGGCTTTAGTGCCCTGCACTTGATTTCCGTTAATATCGACACCAATAACCTTCATTCCAAGCATAGCTGCTTCCATAAGAAGAGTACCAGAGCCACAGAAGGGGTCGAGCACTGTATCACCTGGTCTAGCTCCCGCAAGATTGAGAAGGGTTCTACATATCTTAGGACTAGTGCTGATTTCTGAGGAGATGTATGGTCTAGACTCATCGCGGTACTGTTGAAGTAATGAGTCATATATCACCATAGTTCTAGCTAGATAGAGATTTTTCTGAGTGAATACTGCCAGTATCTCAGCGTTAGGTGGAGTCAGTAGATTGTTTTTAGCAATGGTCTTTGGCCAGAGGGCCAGATTCATCCTCTTTACTTTCCGTCTGTCTGGCTCATCATATGCAAAATAGTCTGCTTTACGAGCTCCCTTCTGAAGTAGTAACTTCTTGATTGTATCATCTAACCCTCGAGTAAATCTACGATATTGGATTGGTGCTTTACCATCAATAATGGGGTAGGTGCTGACTCCGAACTTGATCTTCTTTCCTCGTGGACGCTGCCATAAGTCAGGTAACCATGGACAACTTGTGATGATTTCTAAAGCCTCTCTGTCTGGTTTTCCATTGGTTGGATACGCATTTGTGGGTATGATAATGTTGTAGGTCTGTATCACCCGACCTACTTTATAACAACCGCCAAGTGCAGCTTGCATATCTACAACTTCTTCGAGACTCAATTTTTCCTTGAAGTCAAGAATAACTGCATGTCGTGAGTGGTCAGAAACGACCGCTTCATATCCTCTATTCCTCACGTAGACGAGGAGTTCTGCAATACTGAGTAACCAATTTGAACCCAGTATGAACATATATTCAACCATCGTTATACCTTCTTTATCTCTTCAAGCAGAAACTTTGCGTATAATGCACCCTCAAGAGGGTTTGGAGTTTCGCATATGAACGTAGGCTTATATCCAACTTCATGAACTATTTCCATAAGTGGATACAAATCTGGTCCCCACTCCCCTCCGAAAGGTTTGTGCGATGCCTCTCCTTTCTCGGTGAATGTAATTGCACTGATGTGGAAGTGCATATTATCCAGAAACAGTTTGCCCAGTTCATTTTCGAACTGATTGAAGACCTTCAGATAGCTCTCTTTGTCCGTCATCTTCCCCTGTCTTCGTGCATATAGATGGGCCCAATCAATGGTCGGTATGCATCCATCTACATCCTGACAGAGTTTGATAATTTGTTCAATTGAACCGAACATGCTAAGTTTCCCAGCTATTTCTGGTGCTAGAAACGCACCCTTTCCAAGGTGACCGGCCTCTTCCCATACACTCTGCAAAGAGTCTCTCATGACTATGTGTGCCTTCTCAGGGCTTAGTCCACCAAAAGTACCAGGATGAAATACTATCCTCTTTACAGCCATCAGAGGAGCAAATTTGAGAGCTTTGATGAGCCTCTGTCTTGAACGTTCGCGAATTTGAGGGTCTTTTGATGCAATATTAATGTAGTATGCTGCATGCATACTCATTGTGATATTGTGTTGTCGAGCAAGATTCCCAATCTGTTTTGCCCTATCTTCACTGGTTCTTAGTCCATGTACTGCTGCGTATTCGAGTGCATTCATACCTGCATCTACTAGAATCTGGAAAACACGTTCAATTTTACCTCGCGCATCAGCAGGAAATCCTGCAGGACCAAAATGAACTTGGCTCAGCTCAATCACTACTCCAGAGTGAATTCCCATCTACAATATGCATCCTCTGGATGATCATCCGGAGGACAGAAAACACAACGGGTCTTAATCATTGGATCAATGGTTTTTGCAAAGTAACTATATTCAATCTCCCCCACAGGCCTACATGGAAAATCTGGAAGTCCTTTTCGATTTCGTGCCAGCTGAACTCGGCATGCATTCATTGTGAATATCAGTGTCTTCTCGTCTTTCCATTCAGTTGACTGTGTGTTGAGTCTTGCATAAACTCGATATTCAAGGGCCTGTTCAAGGGACTTGAGACCTCCCTTAGGATCTATTCCAAACTCTTTCATTATCCGTTTGGCTTCAATTGGAGAGAATATCTTCCATGCCTCTTTATCCATCTCGATAGCTACTTCCATGCCATACTTCTTCTCGAGTGCAAGGAAGTAAGCACCATCCATAGCCTGCCATGCTTTAGCATAAGCATCAATTATCTTGAGCAGTTCCTCTTTTGGTAAATCTTCGAACATCATCCATCTCCTATCTCACTGCAGAGAAACCCAGAATATGAGTGATTGGGTGCGTTCCTCATTGCCCACAAGTCTTTAATCTGGACTACCATCCATTTTCGATGAAGGATGGAGAAACCTTTGACAGAAACAGATACATCTCGCAAAATAGACATTCGTGCATTTCTTTCAATAATCCGACCTCAGAACTGTATAATTGGAGGTCTCACGGTGATTGCGGGGATTGCTATAGCCTATAATATTCACTTCCCCTCTGGTGATTATGCTGGGCTCTCTCCTTTCTTGTATCTATTTGTTTATGGTTATATTACATATTTTCTAGTTGCTGCTGGTGGGAACGTAGTAAATGACATCTATGATATCGAGGTTGATAAGATCAACAGACCCCACAGGGCTCTACCTAGTGGAAGAATGACGGTAAAACAAGCATGGGCATTTGTGGCATTCTTGAGCATCCTTGGAGTTTTCTTTGCTTGGCTACCAGGTCGACCCATTAGTGCACTAATTGTTCTATTTTTCACATTAATTGGATACATCTATGCTGCAAAAGTAAAGACTCTTGGTCTTGCTGGTAATTTCATGGTCGCTTTTTCATTTGCCTTTGGTGTGCTGTATGGCTCAATGATATTTGCAGAAGTTTTGTCGTTCTCAATCTGGTATGCAATTTCAATTCCAGCTTGGCTTTTCTTCTTTACAGCTTTCCTGATTCTACAAGCTCGGGAAACAATTAAGGGTGCAGAGGATGTTGAAGGTGATGAATTACGAGATGTTCGTACAATAGCAAGAATCTACGGTTACAAGCCAGCTGCGATAGTAGCAGGAACACTCAATTTTCTAGGAGTCATGAGTTATGTCCTCATATGGTTCTGGGGATTTGCAGACTTTGCACTATGGCCACTCTTGGTTCTGGGTGCTGCGGTTGTTTTTGGAGCTGGAGTTCTGCCTCTTACAGGACCTGATGACAAGAAACGACTTTTGATTGCAAGTACCTTGGATAAAGTAGGTGCACTAGTAGGATTGATTGCGTTTGTGACCATCCCTCTCTTTGCGATATTGTTCTGAAACCTAATGCACTTGCCAAAAGGTCCAAACGAGCACAATAGTGCATAGGATTGCAACAACGGTTGCCCATGAGGTAGACGTGTCATGGGCTTCTCTTATGCCAAAGATAAGTAGAAATCCTGTCCATAGAAAACTACCTGTCGTTATAATATCAATTATCCACCAAACATTTGATGTATATGCAAAATTCACTATGTCCGGCGTTATGGCTACTAATGCGCCAGGATCGGAAAAATTCACTATCGTAGGATACTCTGGTATCACCACGAGAATAATAACAATTGCGAGAAGCCGGACAAGAATCACAGGAAGCATACTATAACCAACGATAGATAGAGTCTTCATTTTACCTCCAGTCCCTCCCGCCAATCTGAACGCGAAGTGGGCAAATGCTGTACCGATAATGAGATAGATTATTCCCAGCATTACACTGGGTAGTATACCAATCAATGCCAAGATGTAGAAATGTCCTCCGTATGGACTAAGTAATACATTAGTATTCACAGTTTCCATTGTTGTTGCATTCACTACAACCGAAGCTGTCACTTTGGATGACAAAGATAGAAAGAGACCCGCAATAATAGCTGCATTGATTAGGATTACAATGAATGGCCCTATATAATCAGGTCTTTGACCAATATCAC
The DNA here is from genome assembly GCA_018238205.1 of Candidatus Thorarchaeota archaeon. GTDB lineage: Archaea > Asgardarchaeota > Thorarchaeia > Thorarchaeales > Thorarchaeaceae > SMTZ1-45. The sequence continues at coordinate 12,409 of JABCTV010000040.1, read as the reverse complement.
GATAGGCTACAGCAGGTCTTCTGATAACACCCCAAATTCTCTCACCAGTTCCCATGAAGCGTACTTCCTTCGCTTCTGGTTTCTTCAACATTGGTAAGATTCTCTCGAGAGTTTCTTCTGCAATTTCCTCTCGACAGATAGGACATATAGTTGCATCAGCTGGTACGGGACTATCACAAAATTCACAGCGTCGAACCATAATCCATTCACCTGTAAGGGGACCACTACTTCTGAATGTTGCTTCTGTCTATTTAAGCGAATGCCGGTTGTTTCAGAACACTTCAGATTACCACATTTTGAAGGTCTTGAAGATTCCCGTGGGATATACGATAATGAACGGAATTAGCGCATCCCACAGACTCTGAAAACTATTGAGAATTATTGCATAGCTAATAATGAACTCCATTGTGAAGAACGGATATGCAATGGAACCGTATAGTAGATTTATGGGGACCATTAGAGCTAATCTCATAACAAAGGCAAGAATCATGAGAGTCGCATAGAATTTCGGTCGTGAGAGGGCCTCCCCTCCTACATTGTTTTTCAATTTACGAACACCATACCAAGGAATCACTATCATTGGCAAAGTAGCAATGAGTTTCATGACTGGACCGATTGCTGTTGGATCATAGAGAAAGAGACCCATTGTTCCCGCAATTGTGCTTACCAAACCTACCCAGATTCCTCCTATCAAGAATGATATGATCCAGAATAGAGATACTGGATCGAAGATAGCTATTCCCCAACCAGGTATTCTTGGAACCATCTCAGCAATAGGTGCAATAGCAATAGATAGTGATGCAAGTACACTGGCCAGTACTACTCGCTTGACTCTCTTGCTACTATCAGATTCCGGGATGGATTCAAGGTCAATTTCCTCTTCACTGATTGAATGATTTAACATTGAAGTTGCTCCAAGGGTGGTGGTGTCGCCCTGGCTCTTTCGCGAGAGGCCCCCTTATCAATTTACCCATATGTTGTTAGATACCTATAATTGAGTAACGATTATGTTGTATCCCCTAATAGACGATCAACTTTACCGGAAAAATCCTCGTGAGTTGCTGGTTGGAACTTGGGTCTACTCATCATCTGAAGCAATTTGCGTGTTGGCTCAAGCCAATCTGGATTAATTCTCCACTCTGCCCAATCGATTCCAGAAGTGAGTGATGTTCTACTGATAATCAGTCTTGATGAAACCAAGTCATTCATACCATTCAAGATTGTACCTATCGTAACTGCACCAACAATTGCTCTCACATGACGAGCTGCTCTTAGAATATCTGCTGTGGTTACCCACTCTCCATCTTCTGCGAGAACCTTAAGAACTTTCAATCTAACTGGATCTGCATCGATTGCTCCCTTCAATGGTGCAATATTGATGGGATGGGAGCGTCTATCAAAATTCTCTTTCTTCTCCCATGATTCGTCATCCTGATTATTGCGAAATGAACTGAATTCCACTATAGGTACCCCACATAGAACACCGGACATAACCTTTTGAACCGAAGTATTATGCCAAAACGCTTGTGCACAGTCTTTACACAACCCTTATTTTGATAGATTGTCCTGACTTGAATCATGAGCGCTCGCAATCCTATGGTCGGACTATTCAACAGGAGCTTCAACAAACCCTCTGATTTGCTCTGTTGTGCTTTTGGACTCCGTAATAGTGAGCTTGATGTCTATTTCGAACTGATCTCTGGTCCCAAGACTGTAGAACAGATTGCAGAGCGAATCAAAAGGGACCGAAGCACTGTTCAAAGAGTACTAAACAAACTCCATTCTAAGGGGCTCGCAATGCGTAACACCCACAAGATTCAGCGGGGTGGTTACTATTACGAATACAGTGCAGAAGATACTGAAGTTGTCCGAGAACAAATTCTTACTCAACTTGAAGAATGGTACACGGCAACCAAAAGCTTCTTGATAGAGAGCTGGTCGCAAACGGCTCAGTAAATATACATGCTGAGGCAAGTTTCTATGTCAATTGTACCGATTAAGACTAACACAATTGCGCTCACAACTATAGCAATGATTGCCGCTCTCGGAATTGTTGTTCGCTATACCATTCAAATCCCGATTATTCCAAATGCTGTTGTTCTAACACCTGGATTCATGTTTTCGATTCTTGGTGGCATAATCGGAGGATTACCAGGTGGTATTATTGTTGGGGCGATTGTTGGAATATCAGGAGCCCTTTCAGGGACTGAGATTCCTATTCTTCCAATGTTTGGCAATATCTGTTTGGGAATTGGCTCTGGATATGCAATCTATTTTTCAAAACGTGACAATCTCAAGTATTACATTCTAGTGATACTTGGTAGTGGAATAATTGGAGGGTTCTTTCCAACTATTACCGTCTTCTCATCATTTGTTGACCCATTAATTGTTAATGTGATTGCAGCCTCTATTGATATGGCTCAAGCATTTCTATGGGCTGTATTAGCACTCGTAGTCGAAAGGAAAATCATTCGTCCTATAGTTGGTAACTATCTATATTCTGAAGTAGAGATTGAAGAACTAGATGAACAAGAAGGTTAGTATACCATGACAGATCCGCACAAGACAGTGAACATCAATATCCGCCAAGATCTATTTGGTGCCAACGAGGATGCTGCATCATTAAATGCAGATTTATTCAAGAAACATGGAATTACTGTCATTGATATCATGGGCTCTGTTGGAACAGGAAAGACCCAGTTGATTGAAGCTATGTGTGATCGACTGCACGAACGACATAGAATTCTCATGGTAGCTGGAGACCTTGCAACAAATATTGATGCAGATAGAGTCGGTTCTCATGGTGTTGACACTGTCCAAATCAATACTGGTACTGCTTGCCATCTAGATGCAAGAATGGTGAGAGTTGCCCTAACTGATATTGACCTCTCAAAATATGATGTTGTCTTCATTGAAAATGTTGGGAATCTAATATGTCCAGCTGGCTATTCGCTGGGTGCAGACAAGAAGATTGTAGTGGTCAGTGTGACTGAGGGTCCATATATGATACGGAAACATCCCCTCACAATCAAGAGAGCTGATATGATCGTCATCAATAAAATAGACCTTGCTGAGATTCTGGAGTTTGACGTTGACGCTTTAGTGAAGGACGTCAGAGAAGTAGATGCAAATCTCTCTGTTCACAAGGTAAGTTCAAAGACTGGCGTGGGGATTCCAGAGTTACTCGATTCACTTGGACTCTAATTATCAGCAATTAATTTTTCAAGAGCTGTTTCTACTCCTTGAATGTGCCCTGCCCCCAGAACAGCTACAATCTTTCCTTGAACATCGTTCAGGATGAAGTGTAGCGCTTGTGCCAAGTATTGATCTCTCTCCTCAATCAAGACCTTGGCCAGTCCCGGAAATTCAGACCGAAATTGCTCAATGATATCATCGACAGCTCCATCCTGTTTCAGCATATCAAGGATGTCTGTTGCTCCACTTTCCTCAATATCTTGTGTAGCATCGGGGAGCATTTTGGTCAAACCATATAGTTCATCGAGTGGGACTCTCATCATTGCTTGAATTGTTGTCTTCATTGGTCTATCAACCAATGCTATCTTAGCCCCAACAGCACGACCTTCCTCAATAGCTGCCATCATTTCGTCACCAACATTGGACCCTGTAATTCCACCTAGAGCTTGCTCCATAGCAGCAAATTGTTGCATCAGGTCTTGCGCAGTATCGCCAGTTAATGGCATTGTATCTATTTCTTTGTGGGCATCAGGATTTGATAGGTGTTCATACCGCTCATGATCTAGTTCTACGGCGACAACAGTGGGTTTAACTTCACGGACAACCCTGCGTGCTTCTTCAACACTATCAAGGTCTGTATGTATTACCGCGACGAATACAACTCTATCAAATTGATTGCCCACCACATTCACACTCACAATAGTATTGACTAACCTAGATATGTTCTTTTTTGTTTGAAGAAAATAGACAGTAAACGTTTACCAAATGAAGGCATGATATACGCCCTTCAGAAGAGGCTAAGAGGATAAGCATAAGATTTTTCACGGAACAAACGTTTACCGTATATTACACGAACCTGCGTGTAGGAGAAACCTATGGTATTAGATCTTGATGTGGCTTTTGCAAAATTAACCAATCCGAGAATGACTGCAGGACTGATGGTTCTTCATAGTCTTCTAAGTCAATTAAAGGGTGAACCCGTTGAACCCCGTGAAATTCGAAAATCTGTAGATGAGCTTGTGAGTAAACGAAGTGTATCAAAACAATCGATAACTAATGCTGCTAGACGACTTGATGAAGCTAGTATTATTGATCGCAAAGAGAACAAGTATGCTGTTAACTACGGGTATCTCGTTTCGGTCTTGCTCAATACTTTACTTGAGATGAACGAGAGAGTAACAACTTTGGAAGAAGAAGTTGAGCTTCTGAAAATTACGAATCGCTGATTTCTCTCAATTTGCCACATCGAGAAAGAAGGTTATTCAGGTATTCAACTAAGGGTTTTCAACATTCTCTAGATTTTTTTCACACTACGAATTATAATTAGAATTAACAGGAAAACGATTACACTGAACCCACCCAGTACCAGGACCCACTTGAGTTGGGTCACTACACTCGCAATTGCTATTACAGATGCTGAGAGATCAGGATATGAAAGAATCTGACTGAGAAGAAGGATATTTTCTATATAATCCGTAAATCCTGCTACCAGAGGTAGAAAGACCAAAGGTCTGAATCTTTTTGTGCTAAACTCCAGCTTGTTGAGTTCCATGTTTATTCCAATCATCATGGAAACTGAGTATACAAATGGAAAGAGAAAATCAAGCGCATATATCTGTAACCAGACTCCAAGTCCCTCTATACCAATCCCATCAAATGTTGCCTGAATATCAGTGAAGGAATAGCCACCAAGACGAGTATCCAGAATTGTGAAGTCACCATAAACATCATTGATCATAGTTTGAGTCAAATATCCCAGCATAATTGCAATGATGATACTAACAAGACTTCCGAGAATCAAATGGTTCGGTCTTGAAATCTTTTCAATAGTGTCTAACACTCTTGTCAATTTAACAATCCCACCTTCAATCACTCAACCTCTAGTTTCTTCTTTAGTTTTTGCCAAAGCTGTCTAACACTAACATGTCCAATGTCTCCACCTGCTCCATGACCACTAGTGCTATCACCACAGAGCCAAACATTTGATGTACCTGGTATTGGCTCCTCGCAAGATGGTCTACTAAACCTGTGCTGGTTGATGTTCACTTCAGCACCATCGCACATGGGCACAATCAATCGTCTAACAAAAGCCAAATTATTCTCGACCTCTGGATATGCCTGTGTAAGTTCTTTCCACATTTCATCAAGCGCTGCATCTGTCTTGGATTTGTCACTGACATCAGCGAAATTCATTGGTTTCAGCCAAGTGCCAACAAGAGCGCCTTCAGGTGCCATACTTGGTTCGACATTACTATACCATTGACCGAAGCTATTAGACTCTCTGAGGAAAATAATACCTGAATGATCTGTTATTCTACGTGTCAATGCCACATCTATTACAACACCCGCTGTGGGTTCAAGAGTTTCACATCGTGCAATGAATTCCTTATCTACTACCGAATCTGCTGCTAATTCACCCAGTACACTTCGGATGTTCTGCACTGGAACCGTGATTATTACATCTTTGTTGACACCGACTTCATATTCATCACCGCTGGAAGACTTCAAAGTAACAGAAATTGCTTGACCTTCGTTGAAGCTAATTGTAGTGCATTCGACGTTACGAAATATACCATTATTCTTCTCTATAGTTTCTGCAAATCCATCGAATAGAGATTTCCAACCACCCTTTGGGTATGTAACGCTAATCTTCTGCTTAAGGTTCTCCATGAAAGCTTCAACCATCTCCCCGAAGCTGACTCGATCTTCAAATGGACAGACCATCATAGATTCTGCGCAAAGAAATAGAAATTCACCTAGGCCCTTATTCCGACGCTCTTCATCCCATCCAAGTGTATTCTCTGTGTAATCTCGAAGACTTACATTCAATAAGGGTCCAGTCTTCAAACGCTTTATCTTAATTAAAAATGACAAGAAACTCAATAATCCCACTAGTGGTGTTTTCAAAAACTCGCCAATTCCAGTAGGAAACATTACAAACGACTTGGTACCCTTGTCAACTGTTTTGCTCCCGTAAACATACGACCTGCCTTGTGGTTCCAGAAACTCTACCGGTTTACCAATTTCTATTAGGGATTTGCCTAACGCAGATTTTTCACCATATCTGACGGCGTGAATCCCATAATCTAGAGTGTAACCATCGCGTTCTATAATGTGTGCGCGTCCCCCGCGCTTTGGAGATCTCTCGACGATTAACACTTTCTGACCTATCGATCCAAACCTGTTTGCGAGTAAGGCACCGATATGGTGACCTGCGATTCCTGCCCCCACAACCAAGTAATCCACAGTTTCATTTCTATTACTCTCTTCGGACATTGATATTCACTTTGAAGAATGTACAGTTGCGGCTCGATTTAAATTTGCGGAGAATACTATTATCCACTAAACAAAAGCCAATAACGGAAGAGCCATCTGTGTTCTATACGCGATGTGTAACGAGTTGTGGTAATCTTGGATGCTATCGACAGAACAATTATCCTGGCTGTGTATGAGAATTGCAGAATCAGCTATGAGGCTTTAGCCCAGAAAGTAAAGCTCACCCCTAACGCAGTTAAGAACCGAGTTCACAACCTGATTGCAAAAGGAGTTCTTACGCACTTTCTCATTGTATTTAATCCAAGTGAGATTGATGCAGAGTCCTTTCAGGCAATAGTTCTAACGGATGGAAGCGAGGACCCCTCCAAGTTTGTGTCAACACTTGGGCTTAGTCCAATGATTGGACATGCTAATACACTAGCTACAGTTCAGGGCGGTGCCTATCTTGTTTGGGGCGAGTTCATTGGCACAGAAATGTTACATGAAGTCAGTACATTTCTTAGAAATCTAGACAAAGTTCATGATGTCGATCTGTATGTTGTTCTTTCTCCAAAACGTGAACAAAAAGGAGAGTTCAGCAAATTGCATCTCCGAGTTCTTAACGTTCTGCGATCAAATCCTTTGATGCAGACTTCAGAAATCGCTCAACTGACAGGAATCTCTGCTAAAACCGTTCGTCGAGCTTTGAAGGAGATTGCAGCTGATGGTAAGGTTTCTTTCAGAGGTAGGGCTGATCTTGCTGCAGGTTCACTGGTCAATATCCACATTAGAATGGAGTGGGATGAGAAAATAATATCGCTCGAGAAACTTGTGAAATGGCTGAATAAGAAATATCCTGTTGCATTCTGGTTTCCTTTTCCCTCTGTAACTGAGCCGATGATGATTGCAGAATTTGTAGTTGAAGACCTTAAAGAAGCTGAACGGATATCCAGTGAAATCCGTGCTACTGATTATGTGAAATCAAGTACTACAATGGTGGCGTTCTCAAGTGGGAAGTTCTCTTATCTCTCTGAAATAAAACTTTCAGAGATTCTAGACAAAGTAGATGAAATCTAAGACCTCTGGGAAACATTCCTTTTACCGAAGCATTGGTTTCAGAAATGTCCCAGTTTTTTCACTTGTGATTCCCAATACCGCAAGGAGACTCAACCACTAATAGATATTCAAAATCTGCATATTTGTATTTGAACAACAATGATGATTCGAAAAGCACGTGGCCAAAAAGATACCAGTGAGCGAAGTCAACTGGAGTACAAGCGTTTCACATCAATGCGCAGAAGACATACCGGTGGAGCAAGAGCTGCTTCAACCAGTATGCGCTATGATCGTTAATGCTTGTCAAAGAAGTGTTAGAAAAAAACGGGCATACGATTCTTAATCGTGGTACTAATCTTTCCTCCGTACCCGACTCCTACTGCGAATTGGAGCCTATTACAAGAATGGTGTGCCCGGCCTTCTCTCTTTTTATTATTAGTTTCTGAAACTGCTGAATGGTAACTTCTAGTGACCTTTCATTGTGACTCTTTGTTATATAGTGAAGTACTTGCAAACCTAGATGAAATATAATGACACAAGATTTGAGATTTGGTGTATTGACACTTCAGGATATACCCTGGGAAGATGAATTGAAACGGTGGAAACAGATAGAGAATCTTGGATTTGATAGTGTTTGGCTTGCAGACCATTTTGTGAATTACATGAATCCATCTGCACCATGGTTTGAGTCATGGACTCTATTATCTGCACTCGCTTCGCATACTTCACGAATTCGTATAGGAACCTTAGTTACATCAGCACCCCTGCGTAATCCTGCTGTGCTTGCTAGGCAAGCTATGACAGTGGACCATATTTCTGGTGGTCGGCTGAATCTGGGATTGGGTGCAGGAGCACCGGGAGCCGAAGATCCAGTTTACTCGATGACAGGAATTGCGGATTGGGCACCTCCAGAACGAGTTGGAAGATTTCGTGAACAGGTTGAGATCATTGACCATTGTCTACGTGAACGCGTAACGAACTACGATGGGAAATACTACACTCATGAAAACACAACTATCGTCCCTGCACCTGTACAGCAACCCCGCCCTCCAATAACAATTGGTGCTATGGGAAAATCAATGCTAAAGATTGCTGCGACTTATGCTGATACTTGGAACACAATCGGTGGAAACTTTCGAGACCCCCCTGAAGTTATGATGAAAAATGTAAAGGAACAGAACGAGTATCTCGATAAACATTGTGAAAAAATCAAGCGTGACCCCACATCACTCAGACGGTCTTTGCTTGTCTGGGGTATTGAGGCTGAATCTGCCTTTGAATCAGAAGAAAACTTCATTGATACTATTAAGCGATATCGACCATTAGGAATTAGTGAATTCATTTTCTACTATCCCTTCTTCAAACCTGAACAGATTCCGATATTCGAAAGCATTGCTAAAGATGTCATTCCAAATCTTCGGAAATCCTGATGATGTGTAAATCGCTCATGTATTATAGTAACTCAAGGATAACCTAATAAGCCGAAATCTCTGAGCGAAGAAACGCCACGATATCCATGGCCCGAGTGGTGTAATGGTAGCATAAGGGATTGTGGCTCCCTTGACGGGGGATCGATTCCCCCCTCGGGCCCCATCTATTTCTAGAAAGACTAAAGATAATAGGAGCGAGGACCAAGACTGATTCACAAATTAGTGAGGTAGTGATTTGTTCGAAGAGTTTTCCCCTCCTGATAAAGGGCTCAATTCCGGTGAGGAAATTGTTTGGAGCCGACGTGCTGGAATGGCTGCAAGGATGATGCTTGGTGGCGCTTGCTGCTTACTTGGTTCTCCTTGGATTCTATTATTGATTTACGCTTCAATAGGTCCTGCTGTGGGAAATATACTTCTCATTTTCGTTCTAATTGGTATTTTACTAACTATTGTTGAGTTTGTAAACTCCAGAAGGACAATGTATTACTTAACGACAGAACGGATTGTAGCGGTTAGAGGTGGACTAATTAAAAGGCAGATATTGTTAGAGCATTTTCAGGGCACCCAAATTGATGACTACATTGAAATAAAATCTACGTATACTGAAGGTGCCAAAAGATTCTTTGCAATGCGGATTCGTGATCCGATATCTGGTAAACTTATGATTCTATCAGGCTTAGATGAGGATGCAAAGGATTTTGTTATGAAGCAAGTGGATTCAAGAGAGAGTCTATCTTGAGGGGTATTATACGTCGTTGATATGTTGAGTCACGGAATACCAGTGCCTTCAAAATCTAACCAGAGATTAGCTACATCATATATTTTCTTACCACTCTTTTTCTCTATGAACTCCAGAAACATCTCTGAAGTTACCGTATCACTTTTCACAGATAACCTTGCAAATTCTCCAATAATATCCCGAAAGAGGTTTCTACCAACTTTCTCAGATATTTCATTTAGTAGAAGAAAACCTCGGAAATAATATGCGGCATACGACTCATCTTGGTCCCGAGTAAGATTTCTGATTGAGGGAACATGGCCTTGTTTCTCAAGTTTCTCTTTTGTTAATGATACCCTCCAATCCAAGAAATCCTCTTTGAGATAATCATCGGTCACAATTATTGAGCAATATTCCGCTAAAGATTCATCCACCCAATTATCAAAATTCTTCACACTTGCTTTGCAAAACCAGTCATGGCAGATCTCATGACACATTGCTTGCAGTACTTGAGGTCGAAGTTTGATATCTGTCGCATAACCTCCCCCTACTACGATGTGCCCTGATCTAGCATAGGCTCCTCCTTGGGTTCTTGGTGTTATCACGAACTTTACTGGATTCTCAGTTCCCCTCGGTCCAAGCCACTCCTCGAGTAATTCCAGCATCTTTCTTGCATCATTATCCAAGATTTTTTGAGAACCAATCATGTCTTTTGGTCCCCAGAAAAGGCTCTCTGAATCCAGATGGGCATTGCGCTCAGGCAGACCAACTAATGTAATGTCGTTAACAAGAGAATCTTGTTTCAATTTCCAGATATTGCTATCATCCGTTTCTCTTAGTTTTTTACAGGTTCCATTTGCTTTCCATGTCCAATCCTCAGGACCTTTCAGAACCACATCGAAGAATAAGTGGGTCTCCATATTGAAAGGAACTGGATACCATGCACAATAGCATGCAAGTTCGACAAAGTCCTTCTTGATATAACCCATGACAGGCATTCTTGATTCTTTAGATGGTGGATGGATTTGTCCACTGTATTCCACTTCAATAACAATTTCATCTAAATCGGGTTCATCAATCTGAAATACCCACAAGTCACCATTATAGAATTTAGGTACTTCAACATCATCAGTCTTGTATACTTCTAATGCTATGTTCCCCATTGCAGTTCTCCTAACTGTTTTGGTCCAACGCAGACCTCGATTCAGTATGAAGAGAGCATTTCTTGGGGGAGCTGGAATTGTGATGATTCCTTTCACACTCAGCTTCCCTTTTCGAGGATCAATTGAACATTCGAGAATATAGTCATTGGACATTGGAAGACACAATATGATTCTAACAAGACTACCTTATTGTTGTTGTTGAATCAACAGTATTGTATGTGGAATATCTATTCAGTTACGTTCTTCTTAGAACGCATTCTTACAACGCGATATGCCTGCAGCACCCTAAATCCAACATAGACAATAGAAAACAAAAATCCATTAATTGCTGCATCTACTGGATTCATCAGTATGTATCCTACCATTGCAAGATAATAAGCTGTAATTGGAGTAAACACAAAAGTAGCTGCAATCCATGCTAGGCTCTTGCGATTAAACATGAGCGATTTCATAGTTGGTACTTGTGGTGCAGTATAGTCCGTCAAATATGACACCCTGATTAGATAGGTATCTAAAAATAAAAGGGCAGATATCAACGCAAGTTTTCTACAATATTGGCCATGACCTGCTAGTAACTTCACCGTTATCAATTGTGATAAATGAAGCCTCATCTTTGATCCAGCAACCAGTATCTGCTATTCGAAATTGATGATTTACAAATGCTCTATGTCCATGTCCATGGATTAGAAATTCTTCTGGATTTAGATCCGAATTGAACATAGCCGCAATGCGTCTAACATTCAAAGAAAGATGTCGATTTTCTAGAACCGCCATACCTTTGTTTGAGAGTATCCATCTGTAGATATCCTCCCACACTATGAGAAAATTGCTCGCTATTTCCTCAAGAGGCCAGTCTTCCGCCATCTCTGATAGTTCTACAAGACTCTCAATTTGACTTGCATTACTATTTCTTCTGATTAATTCTCGTATCGCTTTACAAATACTTTCAAGTCGCTGCTTCTGAAAATTAGGGTCATTATGAAAATTAATTTCAATGAATGGATTCAACAGATCCGATTCGATAACAATTGACTCCTCAATTGACATTGAGTGACCTACAAGGGGTCCAGCAAGTTTATTCTCAATTTTAATCCGCGTTTCATCAGACAGGTTGTCAATTCTTTGTTGTGTAAATAGTGGGATACTGCCATATGCCCTCCGGAGAATACTCCATACATCTGCCAACTCGCTAACTTGATCGTTCACATTGCACATTGCTCTAGAGAACATTTCATAGAATGGCAGTGCGTACCAGTAATTGATTTGATGACCGTGAATGAATCTGAAACTATTTCCTCCATTCACTAATTGATGCTCTTTACATACTGTAATGTTAGTAGGATTGTAAGTAAGTCCTATAGGTACTTCTTCTCCTGCTGGACCCTGAGCAAAATCAGTCATGATTAAATCATGATTTCCAACAATGTAGTATATATGAAACCCGAGAGAACAGAGATTGTTGAAGGTGGCTAAATTTTCAAGAATCACTGTGGTGGGACCTCTCCTCCATAAATCTAGAACATCTCCAAGCAGGATAAGCTGGGTGATTTCCTCTCTCTTTGGTTTCAAGAACTCGTCTATGAAGCGGATGA
>JABCTV010000180.1 GCA_018238205.1 Candidatus Thorarchaeota archaeon | reverse complement strand
GAGAGTTTGAAAGTCTTCGTGTGGGCGGCCAGAGAAAATTATGTGAGGTCAGTGGAATTCCATTTGTTCATCCAGACCATCCGTACAATCGTTGGATTTCAGTCGGATATCATCGACCTTTTTCAAGACATTTCTATCAGACCTTTGCTTGGTTGAAAGGAGAAGAGATATTCACATACTTCCCAGAGAGTTTCATTCTTACAAACTATAGACTCTATCAATTTGATGCCAAATCCAGGAAATTATTCATCTTCCCATTATACATGGTTGAAACATTTGAGGCTAAAGGAAACAAGCTAAAGATCAAGGCTACTAGTGGAAAATTTGAGATAAGAGGTAAAATACCAAGGCAAGACCATTTGGTCCGTGTGTGGCAAACACGAGCTTGGGATAATTTACCAAAAGAGCATATAGACTGGTTGGTTAGACCGTTTAGTTACATCACACCTCATCATCCACTAAGTCAATACATAGTTAGTGAAACAGCTAGCATTACACCAAGTCCCGTAGCTACTGAAACAACCCAAGAGATGGAAACTAGTGCAAGTAGTGGTAGTGCAGGTACTGTCTTTGTGAAGCCAGTTATCAAGAACAAATGTGCAAATTGTGGTGCACCTATGTCATGGGAGCAAATCGATTGGACTGGACCAGACCAATATGCATGCCCTTCATGTGGAAACCCACATCGCGTCGATTATATTCGAATGTGATAATCTGACTGCTATCTAGGAGTGGGCTTTTGTCCACTCCAAAGATAATCTTTTCAATGTCTTATCAGTAGGGAGGCCAGTTTCTAAATCCCAGCCACGAAGTGTATAGTAATCTCTGAGCATAGGCTCCAAATCAACAGTTTGTCCTTTTCCAGGTCCCTCAGGCATTGGGTCCTTTGTGAATCTATCAGGCAATGAATCATCCTTCTTAGTTATCCCCTCGCGTGCATTGAATAGCCGTTTAAGAGTGACCTGACGTTCCGCTATCTCAGTTAGATTCTCAACCTTGCTGAAATAATTCTCTCCAGTTGCAAGAGGTAATATCTTTGCAAAGTCCTCCATCCAGAAAATAGGAGGCCAAGAAACTGTGTACCAACATACAATGAGAGTATCTCGGATACAATATGCATTCTCAGATTCAAAGACTGCATTAGCTTTGTATTTTTCTGTGTACGGATCAATAATCTCTGGAAGCTTGTCTTCACCCCATCGTTTTGCAGCGACATCCTCATATCCAAGCTGATCTACAACAACTAGACTTCTAAGATGGTCAGCTCCTCTTGCTCCGGTCGCATGACCGAGTGCAATACTTCTGTGTGTTCGTCCATCTTGCCCCGACACTTCCATCCCTTTCACATGGATGGCAAATTTGTCGGTACCTCTCCCAAGAGAATCAGCTGCTCTCTTGCTCCCTTCTGCCAAGAGTTCACCAAAACCATCACGTTCGCCAATCATCTTGAGTAATTTGATTAATTGTTCTCTATTTCCCCACTCCAGTTTGAGTCCGCCAGTGTCCTTCTCTGTTATTGCACCCTTGACAAATGCTTCGATTGCAAATGCGATTGTTGAACCTGCAGAGATGATATCCATTCCATATCTATTACAGATTTGATTAGCTTTCAGAGTAGTTGCAAAGTCATCAATACCTAGTAGACTCCCAAAGGCCATGAGACCTTCGTATTCAGGGCCTTCTTCCAAAGTACCTGCGAATGGACCATCTTGGATATAATTTACTTTTTTACAACCCAAACTACATCCGAAGCAGGCTCTATCTCCAATTGTGTATCGAGGACGAATGTAATCTCCACTCAGTTTTTCCCAACCTTCAAAGACTCCTGTCTGATGATTGAAAGTTGGAAGCTCACCAATTTCTTGTTTGACAGCTACGAGACCCCATGTTCCAACCTTGCTCATTTCCTGAGCTATTGGGTTCGTTCTTACTCTCATATGGCCTTCTTTAGCAAACTTCATGAAACCTTCAAGATCATGAACTTCTACGGATCCATGTCCTCGTATAGCAACAGCCTTGACATTCTTACTTCCTAGAACAGCTCCCATTCCTGTTCTTCCAGCTGCGCGAGCATGATTAATCATTACTGAAGCGTATTTGACTTGTCTTTCACCTGCAGGACCGATTGCAGCAACCTGAACATCGGGATCATGCTTGTCTTTTTTGATTGCTGTAGTTACCGAATCTGTTGTAAGACCCCATTTGTTCGTTGCATCTCTTAGTTGTAAGTCGGAATCATGAATATCGATGTAAACAGGTCTCTCAGATTTCCCTTCGATGACAAGCATGTCATATCCAGCATACTTGAGTTCAGCTCCCAGAAAACCTCCGACATGAGACTCACCCCAGATTCCAGTCAATGGAGCCTTTGAGATAAGAACCGTTCTTCCACTCATTGGCCACATTGTACCTGTTATTGGTCCTGTGGCAATAATCAGTTTATTCTGTTCACTTAATGGATCGATTCCAGCAGGGAGTTCGTCAAAAAGGAGCTTGGCTCCAAAACCGTCTCCACCAATGTATGGCTTAATCCATTCTTCCGGAAGAGTTTCAATCTTGAATTTCTCCTCAGTTAGATTGACTCGAAGGATTTTTCCAGTATAACCGCCAGCCACAATCACTCAGCCCCAGTTTCATGTACCTTATCAGTTCGATCAATCTCTTTCATGTAACTCATAATCTTTCCATGTCTATCGACGGTAGCTAGTGATGTATCAGGTCCGTACGTAATCGCTCCAGTTGGGCACACCTTCGCACATTCGGGATCTCCGCCACAATGGTCACATTTGATAATCCTCATCTTTACCGTATCAAGAAGAATGACGCCATTCACACATGCTCCCACACAGGATTTACAGAGAATACACATGTCTTCATCAATATAGGTCATTTTGGTAATCGGATCTCGACGCATCGCAAAAACAGGGCAAATGTCTACACAGGGCGCAGTTTCACAAGGTCCACAGACATTTGGTATATCGATTCCTAAATCATCATAACGAATGATTTTCAAACGGGCAAGGCTTGGTTGAAATTTACCTTCATGTTTCGCTGAACAAGCCAGCTCACAGATTCGACACCCTGTACACTTACTGAAATCAACTATCAATTGTGATGGCAAATAAACCACCTCGTGGTCTATTATGTCTGACATTACCACTCTATAATTCTTTGGCATGAATCCAGTTATCATCAATAGCCTACACGGTTATTAAGGGTCGAATCATAAAGGAGGCTAGGTTGTATACTATGTCAGAAGAAGAAGTTACTGATGACAAAGGCAAGAAGAAGAAATCTGATTACGCCGAAGTCGAATTTGAGATAGGAAATATTGAATTTGAAGCTAAAGGTAGAAGCGTAGTTGTTGAGCGTATGTTCAGACTACTTCTAGAGAAGATCGAACAAGGGAAACTTGTAACCGAATTCAAGTTACAAGAAGCCGAGGAGGAAGAAGAAGAAGAAGAGGAAGAACTACCTCCAGATACTCTTGGTGACGTAGAGGAGGAAGACGAGGAACCTATTCCACTTCCAGCTGGTGTTACGGAACCTACGCTAGACCCACCCCCAGCATGGGATTCACTAGAAACTGAAGAGCCAAAAGTTTCAGATGCTGAGAAAGAAGAATTTGACTTGTGATACACACTAGTCTACTTCTACAACCCAACCATAGGGGTCTTCGCGTTCTCCAGATTGTATGCCGGTAAGCTCATCGAATAGATGTTGTGTGAGTTCACCGGTATTTCCATCTGAGATTGTATAGCTTTTGTTCTTGAACCATAATGATCCTACAGGTGCAATAATTGCTGCAGTGCCGCACCCAAACATCTCGGTTACTTTTCCAGATGCAATTCCCTCAATTACTTCATCTATTGAAATTTTACGCTCTACTACATTGAAACCCATGTCTTTGGTCAGTGTCAAAACAGAGTCTCGAGTTATCCCAGAAAGGATTGAACCGCTAAGAGGGGGAGTAGCTAGTTCATCATCAAATTTGACAAATATGTTCATTGTACCAACTTCTTCCAGATATTTATGTTCAAGCGCATCCATCCAGAGAACTTGGGAATGTCCAACGTCAGCAGCCTTTACACCAGCAAGAAGGCCCGCAGCATAGTTACCCATAGTCTTTGCCGCTCCAACTCCACCTTTTACAGCTCTTACGTGTTCTGTGCTCAGGAAGATTTTCACCGGACTGAAACCCTCTCTAAAGTATGGACCAACGGGACTGAGAATAATATAGAAGAGATATTCATCAGATGGTTTTACACCCAACCTAGCCTCTGTACCAATCATTGTCGGTCGGATGTAAAGAGAACTTCCATGGACATCAGGCACCCAATCACTTTCAACCTTGAGTAATTTCTTCAAAGCACTGAGAGCAAAATCAGTATCAATTTCTGGCATAACCATTCGTGTGGCAGATTCATTCAATCGAATGAAATTCCGTTCAGGACGAAATAGAAGAGTTCTGCCACCTCGGTGGTATGCTTTCATTCCTTCAAAGATCCCTTGTCCATAATGCAGACAAAGAGCCGCAGGATTGAGAGATAGGTCTCTGTAGGGGTGAATGCTAGCACCTTTCCATTGACCACCAAGATATTCCATAGAAAACATATGGTCTGAGAAGACAGTTCCGAAGGGCGTCTTCAAAATATCTGCAGGTTTCTGTTTCAAATTATCGGACGAAGTTAGATTCATTTTGATATTCATATATCCCACAGCGTTTTTTGTGTGATACAAATCAACCTCTTAAGAGGATAGGTTTGGTCAACATCTTATTCCGGAGTGTCGCATAATTGAAAGGCATAGGGGAATGTCTTAAATCAATGCGATTCTATGCCAACTTCAGATTGAATGGAGTACTTGAATATGAGTCACCACGAAGGTTCTTCTCCACAAGATGACTTCTATGTAGACCCAAAGGAAGTGCTTACTCAGTATAGCGTGGAATGGGTTTCATTAAGAAAGTCCTATGACGAACTTAAGCAGCAGTTATCCAGTATTCAAGAGGAACTCAATATTCTTGATAAAAAGCTTGAAACAGGATCAATCACAGACCAAGAACATATCAAAGTCTATCGTGAGAAATGGGCTCAATCAACCGAAATGATTCAGGTAAAGAGAGAAGTGGAAAACCGGCTGTCTGAGATTCAGAGAGAGATTAGAGTAGCCAATAAACAACTCAAGCAGATGGAAATTGAACAGAACCGTAGGGAGAAAATGGAACAAGAGAGGAGTCATGCCATGATAGAGTGGATGAGCCTCAAGCAAGGATTCGATCTCGTGGATGCACGAAGAGCAGAAATCAATGCCGAGTCAGACAATATTGAGATGGAAAGAAGAAGTGGAACAATCTCTGATGAAAAATATAGAGAGTCTCGAATTGGTCAAATACGACAACTTGCGGAGCTAAGCGTAGTAGAATCCGATGTCAAACGGCGATTGGCAGAATTACTTCAAATTATCAGAGGATAAATCCGATTATTTTTACAAAAAGAAGAGCAGCAGGACCCAATTAGGATCCTGCACAGATTAATTGTTTATGCGTAGTGACCTTGATCGATCATTGCATTGGCTACTTTCAAGAAGCCTGCGATATTTGCACCCATGACATAGTCACCCCTCTTTCCAAAGAGCTCAGATGTCTTGTATGCATTCGCGTGGATAGCCTCCATGATCTGATGTAACTTGGCATCAACTTCTTCACGGGTCCAGAAGTAGCGCATGCTGTTCTGAGCCATCTCTAGACCAGAAACAGAAACACCGCCAGCGTTGGCTGCTTTGCCAGGACCAAATAGAACACCGTTCTCAAGGAAGAGTTCAACTGCTTCAGGAACGCAGGGCATATTTGCG
>JABCTV010000179.1 GCA_018238205.1 Candidatus Thorarchaeota archaeon | reverse complement strand
ATAATTTTTTGGATAATTATCTAAAAAGAAAGATTGGTCGCCTTCTTCATCAATGCCTAACGCTTGATATGTTGCTACAACAATTCTTGCATTCTTTTGAGGGTTTTTCTTTTCAACTTCAGCAGCATTATCGCCAAACGCTGCAAATAATTTTCCGAACCCCTGCCTTCTTAGTTCATTTCTGTCACAGACAAACAATGCATTTTTTAACTGATTTGATTCAGCTAATTTATGCAACAATTGGACTGCAATCCTTGTCTTTCCAGAGCCAGTGGCTAAAGATAGTAAAACCCTGTTCCAATCATCTTTCTTTGATGCAATCTTTTCTAATGCCGCTCTAAGCGCAGCATCCTGATAATACCTTCTTTCAGATTGCCCTCCACGATAAGGAACAAGTAAAGCTTTAGCTTTTTCATCATCTAAAGAAAATCCTTTGCCTTTCTCGTACAATTCCCGTAACGTTTTAGGTGCAGGGAAATTGTCTAAAGGCAATTCCCTGCTAACTTTCTCTTCAAAATAATCATACTCAACAAATAGGTGGCCATTGGTGGAAAAAACAAAAGGCGCATTAAGCCTTTTGGCATATTCCTTTGCTTGCTCTAATCCAAGAGTTGCATGTTCGTCTTCTTTTTTAGCTTCTAGAACAGCGATAGACAAAGGATTTTCACCTTCTTTCACAGGCAAACATAACAGATAATCCATTCTGCCCTTTTTTCTTATTGTCTTGCCATTGATAATCTCAACTGTTCCAGCAGTAATTTCTCTTCTAATTAAATCCTCAGACCAGCCAGCCTCGTGCAGCTTTGGGTTAATTAATTTTGCCCTTGTATCCGCTTCGTTGTCACCTAATTCAACAGCTAGCGCTTTCGTCATTGCGACTATCCCTCCCTTTGATGTGTAATAGCTCACCTCCGGAAATCTCGTAGCACCGAAACCGTAGGTTGATGAGATATTGATGATGACTCCAGCTCTTTTTGGAATCATAACTTTTGCAACTTCGCGGGATGCAACAAAGGCTGAAGTGAGGTTCACATCCATAACTGTGTGCCAGTCTTGTAATGTCTGTTCAATCAGTGGCTTTGAAATGAATATGCCAGCATTATTGATCAGGATGTCAACAGTTCCTAGCTCATTCACTGTTTCATCCACTAATTTGATGACATCGTTTTCTATTGATACATCCGTCTGTATTGTAATTGTTTTCGTGTTATATTTACGTTTGATATTGTCAGCTATTTTGTCAAGAAGTTTCTTTCTTCGAGCCGCGAGAACCACATTTGCTCCTGATTCAGCAAATGCATACGCAAACTGCTCCCCGAGACCCGCAGAGGCTCCAGTGATGATTGCAGTTTTCCCTTCAAAATTATATTTTGCCAATATACTCACCTGTGGTATGAATATGACTCAATAGGTGTACCTCCTAATAAACGAAGACTACGCCTGCTTGAGAGCTTGTTTTACTCTGGTGTGGGTAAATCACAATCATCAGATGATTCTTCTGAAGGAGGTTGTTTACCAATTTGATATCGTCTCAGAAAACCTATTGGTAGTACAATCGCCAGCCAAATAATGACATCGCCAATTGTTGATAATAGACCTCTTGAGCCATCAGGATCTAACCATAACTGACCGAGTTTCATCATTGATATCAAGGGTAAAACAATGATGAGTCCAAAGATTTGTTTCAATTTGACTGCATTGACTCTACAAGCAAACCTCGAACCTATTTGACCACCTACAAGCATACCTATTCCAAGTGCCATCGCAAAATAGAGGTTCACAGAACCAAGCATGAAATTGTAGGCTGTTCCTGCAGATGCCGTGAACATCATTGTGAACATCGAGGTTGCAACTGCCGCATGCATTGGCAATCCCATTACTACACAGAGAATTGGAACAATAACAGCGCCTCCACCAAGTCCCAGAAGACCAGCTGAGATTCCGCCTATAAATGCACCAATAAGTGCTGTTACCATCTGTCGCCTAGAAATTTGTGAAATATCCCAATTTGCCATTTCAGATTCAAGATCTCCGTTGCCACGTTTCTTTGCATAAAGCATTTTGAGAGCAATAGGCATCAGTGAGATTCCAAAAATCAGACGGAGAAGATATGGGGCCTCAATTAATGTACGTAAATAAACTCCAAAAAGTGACCCTGGAACAGTTAGCAATGCAAACATGAGACCAATTCGAAGAATAGTTGGTCGTGGGTTTTGCCTCCAATAACTAATTGATGCTGCAATTGATACGAAGAGAGCTCCTACGAGAGCAGTCGCTGGAGCAGTTTGTTCATCGAAAATTCCAGCAAAGACAATCAGTAGTAATGGAGTATTGACAGTTCCTCCACCAATACCAATCATGGAAGAAAGAATACCAACACCAACAGCGAAAATTGAGATTGTCATTGCGAAAAAGATGAGGTCTTGCATTGAGTCACCGTAGTAAGCGGCCATCAAGACCTCTACTTAAGCAATCCGTTATGATAACAATTTCTTTGCTAGTCTGGCGTTTCCTTCTTTGTTACCAAGTAAAGACCACTTAAGAAAATGGCTAATCCAACAAGAAAGAGTATTGCTGCAAAATTTTCCTCAGTTACATCAGTAGAATAATAATTAACTAGCCCTGCACCTATTAGAACTATAAAACCTATAATCGCGATTACTTTCCCGGGGCGTGTATCATAGCTAAGGAATTCCGGCATCTTGTCCTCGCGGTGAATGACTGGGGCATCAGAAACCTTTGCATCACTTCTGTAGAATCTAACACCATCTTCTGATATTATTCCATGAAGCCCATTCTCAGATACTAGTTCATTGATCAGTTCAATAACAGCATCTTGATCAAGTTCAAGCTTCTCGCTGAGAATCGCAATAGCACTGACATTGTGGTTCATTATAAGACTAACAAGCTTCTCTTTCTTATCGTACATTAGTAAGCACCAGAATTCTTTTTCCTTACAGTAATTGGTTGCAAGAATAAATCAATATCAGCTTTTCTCTATATGCCTTCTTACGTGGTTGAAACCAAACTTCTTATACCTAACATTGTTGGCTGCGCGCTCGAGTAAAATGACTGCACATACTCATGTTAGCGTGGCAGCACCTAAAAAATGGATGGACGGCTGGGATAAGATTTACAGTCAGATGCTTTCTGCAAGTGATGAAGAACTTTCGCAGCTTAACGTAGGGCCTCGCATTCAGCAATTAGAACATGCTCTTGCAATTACTGAATCAGATGCGAAGAATATGGATGTTTTAGAACTTGGGTGTGGTGACGGAAGTGTATCCTGCTACTTGGCAAAGATGGGTTGTCGATTAGTTGCTGTTGATGCTTTGGTTAGTGCAATAGCTGTAGCACAAAAGAGAGCTAAAATTTTGAACCTGAATGAAAATGTGGAGTTCAGACTGGATGATATGGATGGCTGGCCAATAGAACAAGAATCGTATAATGTGGTTATTGCCCTTCAATGTTTGCAATACCTCTTTGATAGAACATTACCTCGAATGAGGGAAGCGATTGCAGCGGTGAAACCTGGAGGGTTCTTTGTATACAGTGGGAATATTCTTCCTCACTTTGACACTGATCCGCAAATCCGATTCATTGATGAAGACGAATTAAAATCCGAACTTGAAGGTTGGACAATTCACGGATTTGGTACTGAAGAACGTATTATGAAACCTGGTGATAAGAGAGGTTATGTTTGGATAGTTGCCAGAAAACCTGGTCTAGATGAATAGGCTATGACTTGACTGCCCAGAAATGCACTTCTCCAAGTTTGGTTTCATAGGTTCCATGTTTTGAAAAATTCTGCTCAATAATGTGGAGAATATCATTTCCTTCGGCTACTCCTAACTCCGGAAACTTAGTGGCGGCAGTGATTCTAATAAATTCGCCAAGTGTTGCTTTATCAGGTTCATCAAAGAATACAAACGGTACCATCATTCTCAACATTCCACCTCTGATTAACACTCTCTTGCATTCTGCAATAGCTTTTGGAAGCTGGCTTATTGGTGGGATTCCTCTAAGACGGACCTCAGAGTATGTTTTGCTTGGTGATTCTATATCTATGATATTTGACTCTACTACATCATAGGAAATTCCTGTTTTACTTAGGATATCATCTGGACCTAGGATTGAGATTGTAACATTACGATTAGATGAAAGGTCTCTAATTTCATTAAGGTCATTTACTTTGACTTGAGGATACGACGCATATAGGATCTTACCATCTTTAGTGGCAATCTCCGGGTTCTCCCCTAGCTCATATAGTTCACCAGGATTTGATGTTCTGTATGAATTATAGAAATGAAGTATAGTTTCAATCGCATCTCGAAGATTTTCGACCAGAAACTTCTCTGCTTCTGGACCTGGTTTGTAGATTCTTCGATATGGACCAAGTGGTCCAGGTTGGAGCGCACTTACAACTAGATTATCATTCTCCATAGATTTGAGAAGCTTGGGTAGTCTAGTTCTTTTTGGATCTGAAAAGTTGGCCATAGAGTACATAATATCGTAGATTGATGAAGGGTGTTGATCTATTGTGAGTAATATTTTCCTCATCAGTTCTGAGCGTGATGACATCGCAGAAACCTCACCTAATGTGGCGTGCAATCTAAATATTTCCTTAATACTGAGCCGTTTCACGCCGATATTACCAAAACTACTCCTGCTTGAATGGTTTTTCTTATTACTAGATTACTTTGTTTTATTTTTGATTTTAATGGTGAAAAATTGTCAAGGGTGTGGACTATCACTTGACGAACATACAAAGTGTAGCGATAATGACGAGTTCTGTATATATTGTGTAAATGGTAAGGGAACTCGTAGAACACAAAGTATAGTTCGGTCAAGTGTAATCAATTTCTGGCAGGGTCTAGGAAAGACATCACATGAAGAGGAACGCCCTGATTTAATCTCAGTTGATGATAAAGGATAGCTCGAATATTAGGTCCGTGTGTAATCCTCACATTCTCAGACATGGTATATTAGAAAGAGATTGAGTCATTCGGTTGGCAGTTTTTGGTAAGTTACCCAATCATGACATTTAACCATACTTTATTCTTCTATACATGTAGCAGATGCCTGATAACAATGGAATAACAGGATATGTTTCATCATATACGTAAATATCGTATCTTGATGGCCCCTTGCTCTTCTCAGGTGAATCAATCCAAAAGTACCATTTCACAGATGCTATCTCATTATTTATTTCAGGGTCATATATGGACATTCTGTACTCTCTTGGTATATATTCGATACAAAATAGCCGTTTTTTATCGGGTGTGATAAAAGTCATTTCTCCTCTAAACGAAAGTTGGAATTCACCTATTTTGTTCCTGTTTTCATCTATAACTTTTGTAGTTTCTCTCAATCGAGAGAAATAGAAACTGGTTCTGAGGTGCGCCTCTTTACCACTTTGAAATTTAGTTATTAGTCCTCGCCATGTGCTTTCAAATGTCATTATTACTAGGTCATTTTCATCGGTGATTTTTCCATTTTCACGTCTATGGTTCGAGATCAAAATATATTGCTTGAATTCTTGATTAAGCCACGCCATTGATTATCACACTTCAATTCCCGCCGTGATTATTAGTTTAAAATGACTTTAATATGTTGGTAACAAGAATCAGATTGCAAGCATGACTGGAATTCACTAGTTGAAGAACTAAGCCTATTATTTATCCACCTAATCTATTAGGAACCAAAAGTCTTGATTCAGTTTCGGATTTTTCCCTTTAGTGAGTTTATGAGTCAGACATTTAGTGAGGACTGAACGAATATCATCTGGTGAGGGTGTTGTAAGTAGAAGTTCAAACCATTGAATGAGGGTTCTGATTTGTCTTACTGTGGTTTCTACT
>JABCTV010000178.1 GCA_018238205.1 Candidatus Thorarchaeota archaeon | reverse complement strand
ATAGTTTCCTGCAGCTGTTCTTCCGCCATGGTTTGAACGACGATTTTTTTAACAATCACCGAATAGCCGCCGATAGACACGGCCACATTGTTCTCATTGAAGCCGCTGGATTTAAATAACTGCTGGAGTGATTCGGCGACGGTCTCCGGGTTGTTAATCGTGCCCTCTTCGATGGCCCCGTGAGCAATGTCAATGATGCCAAAATTCTTTAGGGTGCCGCCGTGCTTGGTTTCTACGATTTCAGCTGCCTTTATGGACCCGGAGCCGATATCCAGACCGATGAGATGATGGTTCCCGAAAGCGCTTACTATGAGAATAGTCTATATCCTGTACTATCAAAATATGTACCCGCCTTTGAGGGCGCTCGCCCTGTGAATAGTTGGGCTGGTGGATACTGTTATGCGCCTGACAAGATACCCTTTGTCTACGAAGAGTATGGCGTCATTGTTGTAAATGGAGCATCAGGTTCAGGGATAATGAAGTCTGATGCAATGGCAAGAATAGCTGATGCACTATATCGTGGGGAAGAAGAGGTAGATCTCTTTGGTGGAAAGAAAGTTTCTTCTAAAATGCTTAGTATCAAAGATCGTGATGTTGAGGTTGAGAGTGTCGTAATCTGAATTTCAAAAAAATGTTTAAGTCACGCCCCAAGATATTTCTGTATTAGAGGGCGGGTAATTTGCCTGGAGTAGAGATTCTCGTTAATCAAGAGTGGGAAAAACTAGTGGAGCTGACCAGAGAAGAGATCTCATCCAAAGGTTGGAAAAAAACGTACAAGGAACTCATTTCTTTCTTGAAATATCATTACGGCAATCAATGGTTTGCCTACCGACGAGCTCTTCTATCACCAATGGCTATCTCAAGTCAAAGATTTTATGATAAGGATGAGAAAGTATTTCCTTTTCTTCCTCTCACACTTTTTCAATAACATTCGTGTACAATGGGGAAATTCAGATGATGCAAGGGATGGAGCTACTAAGCGTATCTATTGGAATAATTTGTATTCTATACAATATCTATGCATATTACGAATCCACAAGACGAAAAAAAATACTTCAACAACGAGGGATTATTGCCAGAGAACAACTACGCTATCTGGAGTTAGAAGGAAGACGACAGAGTAGTTTATCGCAGAGAATTCAAATTCAAAATCGAGAGCCAGAATCCGAGCAATGTCCCCATTGCGGATCGATATTTCAAATTACCGGGAGTATTCAGAGACCTGACGGCTCCATTCAGTGTCCCAAGTGCTTCAAAACATTCAACTAGTTAGTTTAGGAAGTCAAGAATATGAGAAATTGTAATCAGTAAAATTGCAGCGAAAAGGGAGAGAGGGATATGGACCAGTTAACAATAAAGAAAATTATTCAGCATCTCCTAACCGGTTCTGACATTATTCCTCTAATTGGAAGAATAAAGTATGAGAGTTCTTTGCGTAATATGGAAGAAGTAATCTCAGCAATTCAATACCGTGAAAGAGATATCATTTTGGCAATCGAGAAATCAGATGCGCCTTGGTTCATAGTCAGATCGATTTCGTGGGTGCCTAAACTTCTGGACTCGGAGAAAATCAAAAAGGCAATTGGAACTGCGTTTTCGATAACGAAAACCCCATACTATTTGCTTAATGTACTGAAAAGTGATTCCCACATTCTGTTATCAAAGAATGTCTTGAAAGGAATAACTAAAGCTCTTGACTCAAGTTCAAGATTCTGGCTGTTCCTTGGTCATTTGAAAAGTGTTGAACCACTTATTACACATAATGATATCAAAAAATCAATCGCAAGGCGATCAAAATCAATTTCATTAGAGATTCGTGAATCCAACAACCCTATCACAATGATTCAGAGTATGAAAGATTTTCCAGTATTATTTGAAGATGAATCAATACAATCTGCAATGCTGGATGTAGTCTTAGCACATGAGACTCCATGGAAGATTCTTCATTCACTAATGGATATAGAGAGTATTGCACATATACATCAACATCCGGATATCCTGGAATTAATGGAGGTAAAAGGCCGCGAGGTTGCGACACAAATTGAGCAAACAGTTACTTCTCCATACGGTACATTGAGTGATACCGTGAAGATCCCTGAACTAGCCCGTACCACGGCAATTCGTTCTCTTGTATGCACAATGATGGTCACCTCAAATTATGATGATGATTCATCCTACATAGGATTGCTGCATTCAAGTGACCATCTTGCATCACATTCAGAGTGTCAAGAAATTGTTTCAAGGATTCTTATTGCATCTGAGCGACCATGGGCAGTTATAGAAGATGTAATCTACGTTCCTGAGAAGTACGATATCTGGAAGGAGAAGTATTTCCTCAATAGCACTGTTTTTTCAAATGCATTAAGCTACAGAATTCAAGACATTGTAGAAGCATTTCGTTTATTCAAAGATACTGCAAGTGCTACTGATTTTTACTTTAAAAATGACATGATGCGAATTCTTGGCACTGTTCCACAGCTTGTTGATTTACCTGCTATTGATGAGATTCTAGCTGAATGCATTCTAGAATCCGAGAATCCGACCGAATTGATCGAGAGTATGTTGGAATATACTTCCAAGTGTAGGAAACAAGAAATTCAGATAGCTATTGCTGAAGCAATCAAGAAAAGCGAGCATCTTATGGAAATAATTCGGTCTCTAGAAAAAGGTGAGTTCCTTCTAGAAATTGAAGAAATTCAGGATGCTATTCGTTATCGATCGGATGATATTGTTTCTTCAATTGAACAAGGAGAATCCATTTCATTTAAATCAAAGTTAACAAGCATCATTGATCAAGAAGATCTTGTGGATGCATCTATCAAAAGATTAACTGATGCAAAATGGCCGGATGCGGTCATTGGTCAAATATTCGCATCGCAATGCTTGGCAACGAACAAAGAGATATGCAAAGGAATAGCCAATATCATTCGAACAAATGAGAAGCCATTTGAAATTATCTACGCACTAAGCAAATCATCATTTCCCTCTGATGAAAGATGGAGGGCTTTGATGGATTCTGATGTAATGGAGTCCATTTCATATCAAATAAGGTCTACGAAGTATCCATCTCTTATTCTACAAAAAATAGGATGGAACAACTATGAGCATCTATTCCTAACAAACCAGTCTATAATGGATGCCCTCATCGAACGTGTAGATGACATTGCAGGTATTGTCGCTGATAGGAGGGGATTATTCTATAATTACCTGCAAGTAATCAATCAAATTCCAGTTCTAAGAGAAAATGAGAAGATAATCAATGCGATTGCCAACGCTATTCGAGACCCTCAACATTTTCGTGAAATCTTCAAAGAATTAGGTAATTCAATGAGAGAACACAAAGTGATTCTACAAGCTCTTGAGGATGCTTCGGATATTTTTCTCAAATTACTCGATACTGCGGACGACACTGAATGGTTAATGAAAGATGCATTTCATCCAGTGATGTTAAAAAATAATGATGTTGTTGATTGGTTTTTAAAAAACATCGGTAGATTATCGAATATCTCACCGCTCATTAATAAGGAAACTCTCGAAATCCCTCGCTTGTTAGAAGAAATTCTTCAAATAATCCGAACTACAAAAGCTCCAATGAACTTCGCTCTCGCAGGTCAACTTGTATCGACTGGATTCTTGGAGAAAAGGCCAGATTATCAGGATGAGTTTGAGGAAATTGCAGAAAAAAATCTCTTGGAAGTAGATGAACCATGGGCCCTTATTTCGCGATTAAGTTGGATATTCAAATACTTTGATACACAAAAGGTTCAGGATATCATCAAGAAATTAATCCCCAACATCTTATCTGCTATCCGTACTTCAAAGTACAAACAAATTGATTCGATGATCCAGTTGGTATCGAAGTTTCCTATATTGTGCTCAAATGATGAAATAATTGAAGCAATTGCTACAAGAGTCAAAGATCTGCACTGGGAGGGATTGTGGGAGGTGGCCAGGAATGAAACTATTTTCTCGAGCAAGAGTATCCAGCAGGCACTAATTCGACTCATCAAGGAAACACCCGAGTTAATTGAAAAACTCGGAATCATTCATACCGAGCATCTACAATCCAATCCAAAATTCCGAAATATCATCCTATCGCGTATATCAGATATCGTTGAAGAGTTCCTCACATCTGAACATATTGATAGTACATTAAGGAAACTTGGACCGTATCAATACATTATCCAAGCACCTGAATTTCAAAATGCTCTAAGAAAAAGAATGGATGATGTCATTTCATTAATCACTAGATGGTCTCTTGAAAAGATTTACATCACAGTTGGCGAGTTTCGATATATTGGTGAGATACTTAACGAGCCTTTAGTCTATGATTTGATACTTCGAAGTATCCAAGAATCACATAATCCTTGGAGCATAATTGACAAAATCAAGATAAATGAAACACTCATGAACGACGAGAAAATCAAGAAAGCAATGCGATGTAGGACGGAATTTATTGCAAAAGCTATTGCTTGTGTCAATCATCCAAAATTCATTTACTCTATGATTAAGGGAATTAGGGTGATCACCAATCACTCGGCAATAGAAAAGGTCGTAGCGGAAATGAACTTGGAGAGTTAGAACGATGCTACGTCAATTTTGTTTCGAAGAGGAGAAAGATATCGTGAAACGACTGCATAAGTGCACGATAATAATCACCTTCGAGTCCATCGGGAAACTTCAGCCCCTTAAGATATCTATCGAATTCAATTGGGCGACCTGTTTGCAGATGAATAAGGAGGTAGTCAAAGAGTCTAAAACCCCAAGGAGCAACTTTGTCTGCATAGGAATTAGAGATCCATGCCATTGGCATATGACTACCCCTACCATAATGCGTTTCCCTATGATATCTTCCTGCATCATAGACTTCTATTGCCAAATCTACAACAGCATCAGCCTCATGTCCACAATTTGGACACATCCGCCAGATATCAATTGGAATGAACTGGTAGCTGCATTTCTTGCAAGAGTAATTCATATTGATATGTTTGGTCAAACGATAATCTCCCCGGAATCAGTTGAACATCATCTTATGTACAAAGCATTGGAGGATGAAAAGGATTACCTTTCTGGTTTGCAATCTGGGATGCAACAATGTCAAAGAGGTGTAATATGTGAACATTAAAGCATTAACAAGAGAATTGGTTGAAGCATTCAACACGTTTGATTTGACAAAAGCTCAGAATAAGTTTGAGGAATTGCATTCTTCAATAGGACCTGTTAATGCCATGGAAACTCTAACTAGAACAATTCGCAACTTAAGTTCTGATTCTTGGTTTCTTCAAAATATCCATTTACTCAGTATTTTCGATTGCGTTCATCTCTCCGGAATTAATTCTGATCTTCTCACGCAATTACCAGAATTCGAAGCATCTCTGACCTTAAGAGAACTAAAGGAAGTTGTTATTCGTTCTTTCTATGAAATCACAAGAAAACAAATTGAGTCAGGTAGTTCAACGCTCCTTTTTGATTTTGATAAGTTCGATGGTGATTATGCAGACCTAGTTAGTTTCGGGCTTGAAAGAAGACAAATTGAATTCATTGAAACTAAATCCAGCTTCATGGAATCTATTCAACATGAAAAAGACACAGCCCTGATAGATCTGAACCAACTCTGGATTACTCATTATGGGTTCAAATCACTTGCACAGTTAAA
The DNA here is from genome assembly GCA_018238205.1 of Candidatus Thorarchaeota archaeon. Lineage (GTDB taxonomy): Archaea > Asgardarchaeota > Thorarchaeia > Thorarchaeales > Thorarchaeaceae > SMTZ1-45. The sequence goes on along the minus strand of JABCTV010000178.1, from coordinate 214 downwards.
CATAGGACGATATATTGAGAAATCAAAGTTGCAACCATTATTAGACGCTCTGAATGATGTTGAAAGTAGAATCAGCATTTCGAATATAAGTGGTGCATCACTCAACTTTGGCGATATGAAACTAAAACTAGTAGATGGCATCTCCAATGTTCTTAATGGTATTTCCCTTTGGACGGAACATAATGAGAACTGGCAACAACCAAACTTAGTCCAG
>JABCTV010000177.1 GCA_018238205.1 Candidatus Thorarchaeota archaeon | reverse complement strand
CAAAGACCTTAACCTTACCCTCAGCCAGAACCGCAGCTGCAGACCCGAGACGTAACACGCCTGCGGTCTCGCAATCAAGACCGTCATCGAGACCATCAGGATCGGCAGCTACGTCATCTCCGTCAAAATCAACATGAGCTGCCCACCCGACATCAAGATCAACGGTTCCAGTAGTCAGATTATGGTAAAGCTGACTCTCCTGCCCGAGTAGTCGAACCCGTCCAGCAGGAAGTTTGCAAAGCTGAATCACAGTATCAGCAGCCCCTTCAGCTACCTGCTCATAATCGAATCGACAGGTTCGCACTTTACCATGACTCTCGTCCACATTTAGCGGGGTAGCAGGTACCGCTCGAAGTTTTGTCATCTGTTCAGAATAAAATGTCGCCATACTAAAACTCCTTTCTGTTAATTGGACTGCCACTGGTGGCAGTCCAATAGTTAATTATTAGGCACCAGGTGTCTCATCACAGCCGATTTCAATAACCTTTTTCTCCTCCATACGGACTCCGCCAATACTCATACCACACCATACTTGAGTAAGATAATTCTTATCAGGACGTTCGGTGATCTTTGTATGAATATCCGCACCAAGAGCAAGAACAATACCATCCTGCGCCCACACAAGACAAGTACGAATACCATTGGCGTCAACAGGAAGACGCTGAGTTCTATGGAACTGGAACCCCATAAAGGTATCAATTTCACCTTTAACAAGAGCTTTTATAGAGTTGTAATCAACACTTGTCGCCTGAGTAGTACCGAGTAAATCCTGGAGTTGCTGTGAAGAAACGGCAATGTGGAGAGGAATACCCTCCTCAATATCATTTGTCCAGAATAACCCTTTTGCAGCGATAAGTTTTTCGACAGTAAGACCTACATTACCTGCTGCTATTTTCTGGCTATTTGGCAGGGATACCGCCGTACCACCCGCTTTACCAGTATACGAAGTACCAGACGCAGCAGTGATAATAACATCGTCAATAGATCGTCCAAAAGCGTTTACGGCATTGATTGCATACGCACTTGTAGGATCAATTAATGTACGAAGTTTATCCTCATTGTCAATAAAATCTGCCCAGACGTAATCATCCATTGAAACTTTTCTACGTGTATGCGGTGTGTCGATCTGTGGGGTATCCATGTGACGAGTAGTTTTCTTTTGCGCTGCTGTTGCACCGATCTGGTCGAAGAAAGAATTTTCTCCAACAATAACTTCGATACGAACAGCATTTCGCAGGCGAGAACCTCTTTGCTGTGAGAGTAGAGTTATATTGCTTCTGTATTGCTCTACCATTGCGGTGGTAATTTCTACAGACATGTTGAGCCTCCTTTGGCTTTTTTATAGTTCTATAAGATACTTCCCTTTGTCAACGAGGGTTGTCTCCCATAAAGGAGGCCCAGATACTATTATGCAGGGCTTGGTGCTTATCTGCCTATCGGTTTTGTTCCGTGTAAAGTTTCCATCAATTTAGCTACTTTTGCTACAGATGCTATATGAGCCGGATTACTGGCATCTACATACTCTGGAGACATTTGTAGCGTAGTAATCTGATCTTGCAAAGTTTCTTTTGAATGAGAAAGTAAACCTGTATCCTTGTCTAAACCAAGGTCTTCAGCGATCATCCCACCAATTTTCATAAACGCTCGTATAACTGAAGGATGATTTCCTACTCCAGTCGCGTTTAAGATTTTAACAAGTTCTTCTCCTCCGAACTCCTGAACCGCACGACTGGCCAAAATCATTTTTCCGTCGTATGCTGTTCCTAACTCCGCACGAAGTTGAGTTTCAGCATTAATCTTTTCATCAGACCCCATCTGCTGTTTACTTTCAAAATTTTTCAAAGTATGTTCAGTAAAAGTAGAAAATAGATCTGTAGCTTGTTTCTCGCTAAGTCCGAGTTCGTGAGCCTTTCCCCTGAACCAAGTAGCATCCTCTGTCACCATTTTTTTTAGATTAGGGTCAAGTGCTTCGTCTATAGGAAGAACATAAAGTTCAGAACTTTCAGGTTTTCCAAGACGTTTATAAACCTCATCCCATTCTTCAGGTGATTTTGGAACTGGAATTTTATCTCTGCCTATAAGTTGTTCAGCAGTGATATAACTTCTTGCTACATTAATTGGCATCGAAACCATTTCGGTCTCATCTTTAAATTTGTCTAAAGTTGGGAGACTTCGTATATCTTCTGGTAACTTATCCCTCCAGCCTAACGGTGTATCGTTGTTACCTGCGTCGTTGTTGCCCGCGTCAGTGTTGCCCGCGTCGTTGTTGCCCGCGTCGTTGTTACCTGCGTCGTTATTATCATCCGCCATTGGTTACTCCTCCTAAATCGACAATATCTTGTGGTTCGGTTTTTAGTATAGTTAAGATACGTAATACTACATTACGTTCTCCGCTCGCAAAAGCATTCATATAGGGATCTCGGTCAAACCCGCCATCGAATACACTATGCGCGCCACACAAATCCTTTAGCACAGTTTGAACCTGTGGGGATTCTAAGTCAAAAACATCTTGATAAGCTCTATATATTTTCTTACGCCTCATGATTGCCACCAGTGGCAGTCTCCTTTACTGTAATACTCCAAAATCCCCGCCAAGTAAATCTGCTTCTTGCGCAGTAGCCCCTGCTCTTGCCATAGAATCCGCACCTTGTCCTGAAGCTCTAAGATTTTCCGCGTTTTGTTTTGCCTTCTCTGCTTCTGCTCGTTGGTTTCGTAGAGCAGCAACATCTTTAGCTGATCGTAAGTATTTCTGGTTAACACTAAACATCTCAAATACGCCTCGTCCCATTTCATCAGTATCAAAAATATCAGTAGTCTCAGGACTATATTTCAATAAGGGTTCCAAAATACCTAATGCCCGCATAAGACCATTAGCTTCAACTTGCTCTTGCGCACGAGCTATCGGAGACGTATAAACGATCTTCAAGGGAACACCTTCGAGAATTGCTGGTGTCGGAGGTAACTTTCCTGCTCTTAACAATAACCCATATACTCGTGAGATTACGGGACCAAGTAACTCCGTTTGAATACGGCCAAGAAGTGGCCCCATCAAACGCAATTTCTCTTCTGTTCGTTGCATAACTTCAGTTGCAGTCATTTGTGGCCCCGTATGTAGTTGAAGTTGGTCAACAAAAAATACTTCACGGATCTTTTTATGCAATAATTCTGAATATTCTATACCTAATCCAGGATTTCCAGTAGGCAGAATATCAATATCTTTTTTAGTATTCAGTCTTCCGCGCTGATAGAAGTTCAGCCCACCCGGAGTTGTACGAAGAGGACGTAAAAATCCACTATCAGGGAGAATTATTGGTGGATCAGCGGACTTTTGTGCCGCTCTAATAGTCACTTGAGCTATCCGCATTAACATTTTAACGTCTGGAAGAGCTGTACTCCCAGGTCCCCTACCATATACTTCATGCGAGGACTTACGAAAACGAGCAGCCATGAAAGGTAGCTCGTGGAATCCCCCCTCTTTAATGAGATGTTCACTATCTGCTTCAATATATAATGATGCGAAAGGAAGATCCGTTGACTTTGATGCCAAATGATTTGCTGTATCTCGTGGTAATATTATATGGAAGCAATTAATCTTTGCATCTAATTTATTTTCAGCAATTAATTTCTGAGTCTTTTCAGATAAATTCTCCGTACCAAACTTATTCATCAAGAATTCAGCAGTTCTTACATAAGTTCGGTATAGTGTATCAACAATTCCCACTGTATTCTCTACATAATAGCATTCATATAGGGGCAAAGAAGTAAAACGTAGAGAATTGGTCGCCAAATATTCATCAATAAAAAGAGTTAAATTCCCAAATGCACCATATTCTAAATACCCTTCGTGTACGGCCGTAGAAAATCCCGCAGAAGGTTTGTTTATCTCATGATACATGATCTTAGAAATGGTTTCCAGAAAAATAATAATGTCTCTTTTATCTGCTAATTGAGCGTCCGCTGGAAGAATGTGAAACCAAGGGTTAGCAGAACTCGTTAAGAGAGAAAAAAGACCAGAAGCCAATAATTGATTAGCATGAATAGGCGTGGAATCAAATATCTTTGACATTCGCTTCGCACCCGCAGTCGGGGTGTACGTAAAGTTAGCGTGTTCAGGGTACAGATACTCCCCTATCTCCTGACAATGGGCATCAAAGGCGCCCCGCTCATTTGTCAAAGCAGCTTTACGTCTAATGTGATATATTATGTGTGCGGAAGTAAGTGACATACTAATCCTCTAAGAGACTCTTAACATCCAAAACATGGATGTTATGTTTTCTCTGAAACTCTGCTATGTTCAATCCTTTTGCTGATTCTGCTAATTTACGAGCCGCAGCTTTTATATCCGGGGTAATGCCTTGCAGCATTGGACTGCCACCGGTGGCAATCCGTTTCTCCTGTGGTTCCCCGCCTGCTTGCTTTTCCACTCCTTTTACGAAATCAAAATCCATTAGTCACTCCTTCCATTTATGATTATATTTCACTGTATCACATCTAAAAAGGTTTGTCAAGAACTATTTTTTCAGCGTTTATATCTTCGTCTGGCTATAATAAATGGAGTCCACCGGTATCCATTTTTATACACCCGCTCCCATACAAACATCGAATTACTATATGAAGACCATCTTGCAAAACTAATCCAAATCATAATACCTCCTCCTTATAATGCATAATCATCTAACGGGTTATAGTTTGTGTTATCAGCCTCAATCCCTTCTAACTCATTATAAGACTGATCTGCATATTGTTGTAGACACATATCTGATACATGTCGCATTCCCATACCACATGCCAACTGTCGAAAGGCATCCGCAAAATGCTTTGACCAATCTCTTGTAGGGAGTTCAGCAAAACGTTCTTTCTTCTCATCCCAATCACGTCGATAAAATTTGAGTCCCTCTATGCCGTCGGCACATTTTTTCTTATCAAACCAACATTTGGGGATTAGTTGGCGCATGGCATTATGTCCTTCAGAAAGAACGCCTTTGTCTGCAACACCAATACGAGGTATAGTTATAATGTTCTTTAGTCCTAACTCCTCGAAGGTCTCCCGTCTTGTCTTACCTGTGCTATATTCATGAACTTCAACATCATGTGGAAATAAATGTTCTTCGTACGTATACGGTTTCTTGTTGAGTATGTTCACATAATGCCCTGCTGATTTCCTATTCATAGAATAACAGTCGATCAGCCATACTTCTTTCCCAGAGAATTGTGCGAACCATATTGTATTTGTATCATTAAATCCTATATCCCAGGCTGTTGTTACTCTCAGACTTGGCTCCCATGGAATTCTGGCGATACGCCCTTCATCTTTGGCTGCTGTCATTAGATCACCAACTATAGATCCCACCAAACCCGCATCAAAACTACAATAGAATTCTTGTTGAATCAGTTCTTCAGGCATCCCTGCTTGTCGTTCAATTTCTATATCCGCTTCGGAAAGAACTGGTAACCCCTCTGGCTTCGTCGTATCACGCACTGTCAGTAATTCTGTAAACCACTGTGGATCTTTCGTTGCATAATGATACATCTTCCATAGTGCATTCTTCCCTCGTGGAGTCCCGTTGAATAACGCCCAACCCCCATTCTCTAAAAGAATAGGTCTTAAGTAATTCCATGCTGCTGGTTTATGCAGGGAGAATTCTGAGAATATAACTCCGACCGGATTTGAACCAACAATAGTATCAATGTTATCTGAACCGACCATACGAATTATCGACCCGTTGGTTAGTTCAATGACCATCTGTTGGTTATCTTTTCGAGTTATGAGTTGTTCAGGGAAATGTTTTATGAAAGGGAATCCTTCTGAGTCCATGCCCTCCCAGATAATCAAACGCGCTTGCTTATAATAAGGAAGCATATAGAGATATGTTCCAATTCGCTTGAATG
>JABCTV010000176.1 GCA_018238205.1 Candidatus Thorarchaeota archaeon | reverse complement strand
GAGTATCTGGTCCGAGTGTATCCAGATGAATTCCTCTGAATTTCTGATGAGGTCCTCACTTTGTTGAAAAGCTTCCATGACATGACTAGCTTTGTCGTATTCCTGAATACGTCCGAGACCGTATCGAAACTCAGGCGGCAAACACGAGGGATCATGGGTTGTGAAGTATTCAGAATTTATTGCAAGAAAATGAATTTCTGGCATAAGTGCAAGCAGCTGTTTTCCAAAGGGTGTTAGTGAATAGGCACCATCCGAGTTTCGTTCAACAAGCAGAGCTTTTGTCAATCTTTGGAGATGTCTTGAGGTTTCTTGAATGGTTTGGTCAGCTGCCCTTGCAAGTTGGCTGGGTTTGATACTCTTCTCTTTAATCAACATCAGGATATCGAGCCGAGACGGATTAGAAAATTCAAACAAAAGTTCTGCAATTTTTTCTGTTGATACCATAATTACTACTCACCAATACTGATTTTTCAGGATTACTCTTTAGCTTGAGTTATCTTCTTTTCCGATATGATAAACTTGAATCAAAATGAATGCTCTGATATTGGATGGTACAATCGAAAATACAGTATTTGGTGATAGATCCCTTGAAGCACTTCAAGAGGTCTTAGATAAGCAATCTATTTCTTCTGAAACTGTTGTTCTCAGAGAGCAGACTATTGCTTACTGCCGAGGATGCTTTGACTGTTGGGTTAAGACGCCAGGAATTTGCGTCATAAATGATGAGGCGAGAAACAACACTAGAAAGATGATTCAATCAGATTTGATTGTATACTTCACACCAATTGTCTTTGGTGGGTATTCTCATTTTCTTAAGGCACAGTTGGATCGCTCAATATGTCTAGTTCATCCCAAATTTGGCAAATTCCATGGTGAAATACATCATCGAAAGAGGTACGAAACTTATCCCGCTATGTTTGGTGTAGGATTATTATCCGATAATGATCCAGAGCAAGCAGATCTTTTCAGAGAACATATTTACAGAAACTCATTGAATCTTCATAGTCCGAGTATTGCATCAGTTACTCTCCAATCGAATTTTGATTATCAGAAAATGATACAGACGATTGGTGAAGCTCTCGTAGATATGGAGGTGTCTGCATGAGTGCCATCAATTTTCTCTTACTATCTGGTAGTCCCCGAGGAAAGATGAGTACTTCGTATTCCTTACTTGAGTATCTAAAAGCCCAACTTGAAAATCATGGGAAATCTTGTGAACTAGCTACTGCACACAAGATTATGAGGAATGAAACCGATTTTGAAAACTTTAGTAATCTTCTTGATGGTGCAGATTATCTCATCGTCACAATGCCTCTCTATGTTGATTCACTGCCATCTCATGTGATTGATATATTCACTCGTTTGTTAAAGAGAAGAAGCAGTGACTCATCCAAGGTTAATCCCAAGTTTCTTGCAATTGTAAATAGTGGTTTTCCTGAGCAACATCAGAATCTCCTTGCCCTAAATATTTGCCAACAATTTGCGCAAGAAGCAGACCTGGACTGGATTGGGGGAATACCATTTGGAGGTGGGGCAATCATAGGAGGGTCTCCACTAGAATCATCAGGTGGAAGAGGAAAGCAAGCAAGATTCGCAATGGAGATTCTCGCTAAAGCTCTCTCTGAGGATAAAGAAGTCCCGGATGAATGCATAAGCCGGATTAACAAACTAATAATTCCTAAACGCATTTACATGATGATGGGTAATATTCGTTGGCGAAAACAATCGGGTTCAAACAAGGTACGAGATCGATTGAATGACCAATTTTTCTTGGCAAGCGAATGATAGTTACTATGATTGATTAGAGCAATCTTTCAACTACGCTACCTAGAAATTTCATCAGAATGACAAGCTCTTGTCCGGTCAGGGAATCTAAAATCGGTCTAATATTCTCCATTCGGTGATTGAGGAATTGACGGCTGATTTTCTTTCCCTGTGTTGTGAGTGAGAGTTCTACTTTGCGCCTGTCTGATACTGATTGCTTTCTATGGACTAGTTTCAAATCTACAAGTTGATCCGTTTGTCGAGTAGCGGTGCTAGGAGTAAGTCGTAACTCTTTGACAATATCTGACATAATGCATCCCTCGTTTCGACTGATATAGTCAAGTATGAACAAAGTCTGCCCAAGTTGCTGTCCCTTGTACTTGAAGGATTCAACTTGTATAGTTAAAGCTTGGACTGCTTTTGTGAAAATACCCAGTAGTTCTCTCTCATCTTCGCTCAAGGTGTCTGCCCCATTTCATGAGATTGTACAGCTTTCTTACGTAATTGAATATTTGCATCATGCAAATATATATATCTCTTTACTATATTATTTCCATTATACAATAATTGCAACATGCAAATAAATGTGAATAACGATGAGCAATAAAAAATTACAGGTCACTCTAGTCTTTCTCTCTCCCAATGGGACGACTAAAACTCTCGCGAAGATGGTTGGGGAATCACTCAATGATTTCAATGTGCGATACATCGATCTTGGTGACGCTGAAATTCAGGATGATAAACTCCAGGATATTATTGGAACTACTGACATCCTAGGAGTTGGAACACCAGTCTATCATTTGACAATGCTACATCCAATCAGAAAATTCTTGGATAACTTAGCAGAAGTTGATGGCTCTCACTATGGTTTTTCTTTTGTTACTTATGGACACGTAAGCACTGGCAAAGCAATCTCACAGGTCTGTAAGGCACTTCATAACAAAGGGTACGGTATTCTTGGTGCTCTAAAGACCACTGCACCTCATTTCTATGAATCTCTTGATGGTTATCCTGCAGATGATGATTATGACCTGGTTGAAGAATTTGTTAATATAATTCAAGCCCGACTTGAAAACAATATTTCATGGGATGACATGAACAAACTCCTCAACTTCCAACCACTGAAGACTAAGATCATGTACCACTTTGCTCAAGTATTTGCTAGATTCAGAGTTCCTTCAATCAAGTATGATGCAGATTTGTGCAATCAGTGTAAACGATGTGAGAAGGTATGTCCAGTGCATATTATTGATGCTGATAATTTGCCAGAGAAAGGTGATGGTTGTTTCCATTGTTACAATTGTGTGAGGTTCTGTCCAACTGGGGCGATGCACACCGACCTATCTAAGCTTGAAAAACTCGTGAATCTAAACAAGCGGATAGTTTCAGAGAACCCTGTTCGTGCAGTGATATGAACTATTTAGGTGTCTAATTTAGTAGCTCCTTCGTTGTATAACCAGCATCCATCCTCTGTCATCGCTCCGATTAGTGTCGTATTGGATTCCTTTGCTTTAGTCATTCCCTTATCAGTGGCAACTGTAAGGGATGCGATTACTGGAATTCCTGAGTTAGTCCCTTTCTGTACAATATTGGAGGTAAGGCGTCCAGTGAGTAATAGCATTGAATCCGAAAATGAATATCCCTGTTGGAAACAGTAACCAATTACTTTGTCAACTGCATTGTGTCTTCCGATATCTTCACAGGTAAACCATCTTCCAGATGATAGTTCCATGAGAAGTGCGCCATGAAATCCTCTGGTTACTTTGTGGTTTTGTTGGTTATTGGTAAGGCTCTCTTTTGCCTCTAATAATCGATCTAATGATATCGATGAAGGAAATTTAATTGCTTCTGATTTGATTTCTTTCTCCTTCGAAATTGTTACACTACATTGCCCATTTTCCAATTCTATCCTTTCAATATCATTTAGAGATTCGATAATTCCTGATGACAGTAAATATCCATAGACTAGCTGTTCATCAAGTCCAACAGAGTATGAAAATTGAGTTTCGATCTGTTCATTGATTTTTAGAGTTAGCTCGACTTCTGTTGCAATCCTTTCTTCCTCTATGCTTCGAACTCCTTCTTTGATTTTGATACACTGAATATCTGTGATTGGTTCTGTCAAGCTATCCTCTCCAATTCAAACAATTATTACTCTAGTACGCTGTATTAAGCATTAACAATCACTTGTTGTATAGTCAGCACCACTACTTGACCTATCATGCTAACGAAATTCCGAGTGACTTTATATGTAGGCTGTTGAGAGAACTATTTCACCAGAGCTTGGTGATAGTCAAAGGAGTGCTGGATGAAGTGAACGTACGACATATCTTATGCAGTTTCATACTATTTTCGTTATTTATTTGTCAAATTGGAGTATCATCTAATTTCCAAAGTGATACAATTGTGAGCGATCAAACATTTTCGATATCTGATAATGCAGTATTTCGTTCAGTAATTGTTGGAACTCCGTTTTCTGAAGTAATTAATGTTACAACCGATCGAGTACTCATTCAATATGACGTTGAGAAACCTAGTGTAGTTTCTTTCAATTTCTCACTGGAGGGAATTTCAGCCATTTCTGGTGTTGGTTTCGGTATTGAAGCTTTTGAGAGTGAAAAACAGTATATCCCTCAACTGGATGAGTACTCATATGGAACAAGACTATTTTACACCACATCCGCATTCCTATCAACCGGTTTGATCTTGAGTGGTGAACAGGTGAGATATGCATCAGAACCTGGATTTGTGATGTTCGATTTCGTACCTACCTGGAGTGAATCTTCTGACCTAGTCCGGATTAATCTTACTGTTGTGGAGCATCACGTTTTAGCTGATGCGACTGACATTGAAATTGGTGAAAGTGCGAATACACACTGGACAATTGATGATTCCTGGAACTCTCTTCATTTTTCATTGACTGACGATGGTCTTTACAATGTCAGTATGTCAAGCTACTTCGACTATGAAACCTTAGGTGGTTGGTCTGGCGCTACTGTTTCTCTACTGACCGGCGTTCTTATTGATATTCAGCATGGTCGCACTTACCCGTGGGATACCTTTTCTGTTGGCTTCTATTTAGATCCTGGAGCAGACGTTGGTACCAAACACTGGACTACTCATGAAGTCATGAGTTTACCTCAGGGTGAGTACTATCTCATTGTAGGTGCAAAGCAGTTCGAACATTTAGGAGAATTCAATCTGACATTAAACGTCGATAATATTGACACAATATCTCTTTCACCAAATGAGCAGTTGGAATTAGAATTTGGTGATGATGGGATAAATCAGTTCATACTTGAAATCTCGCCAGAGTATTACTATTTGAATGACTTGTCCTTTGATATTACAAACGGTGCAAATTGGTCAGTTAAAGCGGTGAATTGGTTAACCACAAAAGTTGTGTTCTCAGCAGAGAATTATGAAAATACATTCCTAAATTATGTCAATGAACTAAGATACAATGATTTCATAATCTTAGATTCTTTGATTGGTCACCAAGACGATTACTCCTCACCAGCTCTTACAGGTGATAGTTACCGAGATGAAGTGATAACTTACGGTCACTATATACAGGATGATAACGGATCGACACAACTGACTTCTGTTTCAACTACTATAAAGAATAAATTCCCGAAATTCTACTTTACAGTTATTGCTGAACCACTTGATTCTTATCATAGCGAGTCATTCAATGCAACTCTCAATTTTGATTCTCAACCAATACCTGATATATCGGAAGGTGTTACTACTCTGGATTTCGACCTTACACTTGGACCATCTAATTACTTCTACAAAGTACCGGTTGAAAGTGGAACGATAATCGATGCAACTATTACACCTACTGGATATGGATCTCTAGGCGCGGTTTTCTTACAGATTTACCCCGATGTGCAGACAAAGAAAAATTGGCAAATTGTGTTTGAACCATATCTCGCTTGGGGTGATCCAATTCAGACATATCCATTTCGCGTTGGTGCGCTAAATGACGCTGCAACCTTGAGAGTTATGGCGGTTGCCGATGGATATATGATTTTGAATCCATATTCTTACAGCTCATATCCTTCTGACCTTACCGAGGCAGAGTTGGATATCAAAATAATTGACCCTATTGATTATGAGGTTAGTGAAT
>JABCTV010000175.1 GCA_018238205.1 Candidatus Thorarchaeota archaeon | reverse complement strand
CATATGTAAAACCTAGATAGATTCCACAAAGAGCATTGGGAGCAAATGGCCACCAACCATTTCCATGAATATCATTTTGTAATATCGTTCCATTGCTGGAGAATATTGAATCAATACCATGGTCCGAGTTACCATAGATATCATTATCAAATATGTACACCCAATCAGAATAGAATACATATATTCCATTCCTTGCGTTGTCGTAGATCTCATTGCCTACGATTGATGCAGAATCCGCGTTGTCGAGATGAATACCACACTCCCCTCCAGTATAGAACCAGTTGTTGTGGATGATATTGTTCTCTATAGTTACGTCTTCTGAATCAATTACCCATACACCACTTGCTCCACAATTGAATACGTGATTACCTAATACAGTAACGTGGTGCGAGAAGTCTAAGTAAATTCCTGCCCCGATATATGTACAATTGATCACATTATTGAAAATCATTGTATTGTTACTATGGCTTATGGAGATACCACTAACGAAGATATTGAATATGTGGCAATCAATTATTGTTGCTCCTGTACAGTTTTGTAAACTAATACCATCCGTTCCACCATTTATGGTACAAGTGTCAATATTGGGTTCAAGAGTATTCCACACAACAATTGAATCTGTTTTATTCACAACCACGGTACCAAATATTGCAGCTTGAGTTGCATTTTCGATGTATATTCCATCACCTGCAATACCAGATGTACTAGCAATGTAGCAATTACGAATCTCGAATGCGAGTGAAACATCCATTATATCGATACAGTTAGTATTGTTAATGATACTATATCCCTCTATGATATATGGCGTTTCAGGGGACCCGTTACCTTCCCATGATAGGGCAGATGCATAATTCTCCATCTCAAAGTCATTGTAAATCCATAACGGCATTATGCTCTCATACGAAGGTACATTGATCTTGGTGGGACTTTGTGTTAATACTGTCTTTACGTCCTCTTGTATAACTGGACTAATAATTCCAGTCACAAGCAAAGGTGCTACAAGTAAAATCATGAAAACTAACGCTTCTCTCTCGTGCTTCACTACTTATCCTCCTCATTTTGCGAATAGAAATATCTTTGTTAACTTAGCTTATTAGTTGTTTCATTATTGGGATTTTGAATTGAGATTCGATAGGGAAAAAGAATGAGAGAGGAGTCAAAAAGACTCCTCAATTTCAAATTAACCTCTTTTAGTCTTGTATCCTATCACAACGACAACCAGAACTAGTATTACGCCACCCGCTCCAATTGCCAGAATCAATGATGTAGGTAGTTCACCAGCAGCTGCTACAACTGTGATTGTGACATCAAAGGATGTTACATGATCATGGACATCAGATACAGAAATCTGTACAATATATTCTCCAACAGGTAAATCAACAAGATTAGTTAGAACACCTGATGCATCTATTGCAAAATTGACTGTATTGTTTACTCCCCAGTGATCGATTCCTGATGGATCTTCGGAAGTATACTGAGCGGATACATTCTCCCCAACTGTGATTGTGATATGAATCGGTCCTTCGATAGGTGATGGAGGAGTTTGATCCGCAACATCTGCAGTAGAAGCATTGCCCAAAAAGTGACCAGAAACATGGTAAACCACTAATTCAACTGAATGTGACCCATGAGCGAGCTCGTCGACATCAACTGCTATATTACCGCCATCCCAAATTTCAACCAGTACGCTAGACCCATCTATGAATACTTCATAGTGCGAAGGATTCAGAGCATACGCGTCCCACTCGATAACATTGCCAGTTTCCAGAATCTCATAGAATATCGTATCAGCCTGAGTTAGATTCAAGCTTATTGATGGGAATCTGTCAGGAGTCACACCATGCGTACTATTCCATATCCAGTAGATTCCACCACCGTCATAATCATGCCAATGATTGCCGATACTGACATTGTCATCCCATATCAAAGGCTGTCCTTCAAAGGTATCAACTTCACGGGCATTCACAGTATTCCAACCGACGTCATTGCCATAGATCAGACAATCACCACTCCATTCCATATAGATACCATATTCATTGTCGTAGATTATATTGTGAGTGATGTTGGTTCCGACGTTCATCACATATAGTGCCCCAAGACAATCGTAGACGATATTTTCTGTGATGAGATTGTCAATACATTCTTCAGTACCGATTCCTGTTTCTGAACCAGATACTTCGTTACCTATAATGACATTATTATCACCACTAACATAAATACCATAGTCAATATTGTCGTAAACGAGATTGTTTTCAAACACGCTGTTCTTATATCCAAATGTTAGAATACCAGCTCGACCATGGGGTGTGATTACAGAATATCCATTTCCATAAATCTCGTTGTCAATTACATGAAGTTCTCCATCACCTTCGGACATAGTCCCATATATTCCGGTATCAGTATTTATGAAAATCTCGTTGTTTGATATCACAGTCCTCTCAGAAAACTCCAATGATATTCCCGATGGTGTGTTGTTCCAAATTGTGTTTTCAGAAATGACCCAGTCATATGTAAAACCTAAAAATATTCCACAAAGAGCATTGGGAGCAAATGGCCACCAACCATTTTCGTGAATGTCATTTTGTAGAATCGTTCCATTGTGGCAGAAGTATGAATAAATTCCATGGTCAGAGTTTCCATAGATCTCATTGTCAAAGATGTAGACCCAGTCTGATCTGAGTACGTAAATTCCATTCCTCTCATTGTCGTAAATCTCATTTCCAACAATAGTTGCATTAGGTGAGTCTTCGAGATCTATCCCACACATTCCTCCGGTGAAGAACGAATTATCATGGACGATATTGTTCTCAACAATTAGGCGCATTGAGTCAATTGCCTTAACTCCACCTGCATTACATTCGTAGATGTGATTATTCACAATAGTAGTATCATTCGAATTCCCTGTAAAGATTCCAGCGCCAACAGTTGTATTATAGATTTCATTATTGGAAATCATTACATCGTTGCTTTCTATAATTCGTATATTATCTTCGAAGTGATTGTAGATCTCACATTCAGTAATTGTTGCACCCGAACAATTGTAGATAACGACAGTTGACCATCCATCATAGATGGTACAATTCTCAATGTTAAGTGATGGAACATTGCGTACATCAATTGTATCTGATTTGTCCATTACCACAGTATCTACAATAGCTGCTTGAGTTACATTGTTAATCATTATTCCATTACCAGAACCACTCGTAACACTTGTGATGAGGCAGTTCCGAATCTCAAAAGCTCTTGTGGTATGACGTATCAAGATGGAATCACTATTTGATGTGATATTGTATCCCTCAAGGATGTAGGGATCTCCAGGGGACCCATCGCCTGCCCATGATAGATCAAATGCATAATTGTCCATGTCATAGTTACTGTATGCCAAAATGGGAGTTTGTTCCTCATATGAGGGCACACTGACCTTCGTTGTGATTGGTGAAATTGTTGCCTTTACTTTGTTATCAATTGCAGGAGGTAGAACTCCAGCTAGAAGTAGAGGGGTTACAAGTAAAATCATGAATACTATCGCTTTTCTCGCGTGCTTCACTTTCCTATTCCTCTCCAATTATTGCGAACTATAATTGTACCAGCAAAATGGCTTATTAGTTATGTTATATTTTGTAACTTGATGCAGAATGACTATAATCACTGTAGTTTCAACAAAAGATAGATTATTTGGAGTTAACAAATCCTTCGAGTTACTTGGAATTAATCCTGCGAAGGGAAAGAATGTTGTTCTCAAACCGAACTTCAATACTGCTGACCCTCCTCCAGCTTCAACCTCAATGACTACATTGAAACAGATGATTATCAAGATTAAGGAGATGGGCGCAAAGTCAATCACTGTTGCAGAGAGGTGTGGACCTGCAAACACGGAGGAGGCTTTCAAAAAGAAAGGACTCTACGAACTCGCAGATGAATTTGATTTGTCCATTGTGAACCTCTCAACAATTCCCAGAGAAGAATGGGTAATGAAAAGTCCTGAAGGAAATCATTGGAAAGATGGTTTCTTGTTTGCTAAGGTCTACGACGAAGCTGAATGCGTCATAGAGACCTGTTGCCTGAAGACCCACCAATACGGAGGACACTTTACACTCTCTATGAAGAACGCAACTGCACTTGTTCCACGAGATGGGTATCAGTACATGAAAGAGCTGCATAGTTCTCCCCATCAGAGAAAGATGATTGCAGAGATTAATGCCGCTTACAAGTGGGACCTTATCATCATGGATGGTGTTGTTTCATTTGTTGATGGAGGACCGATGGAAGGAACAAGAAAGGATTCCAATGTGTTCGTTGCTGGAACTGACAAGATTGCAATTGACGCAGTTGGAGTGGCATTACTAAGAATGCAAGGAACTACAACCGAGGTTTCCCAAGGTCCTATCTTCAAGCAGGAGCAGATCGCTCGTGCAGTTGAACTAGGAATTGGCATTGCAACATTTGAGGAGATTGAATTCCTTACAGATTCACCTGAGGGCGACGCCTTGGTTGAAAGGATTAAAGCTGAGTTCTAGTTTTATCACTCAAGTTGTATTGTTCTTGATTCACCCAGTGATTTAGGATTTTCATCTTCATAACGACCTTTCCCATCTCGTATTGTGACAGTCCCATCTTCTTTGAGTTCCTCAACCCAGCTTCCCTCATGGACACCCCAAAGTCCAACATCAGTGTTCTCATAGACGTATTTCACTGATAGACTAGCCCATTCATCCAACTCTTCAGCTGTCGAAACGTCTGAAGGAGCAGTTTCTTCAAGTCCAATCCAACTATATTGTACAACTCCACTATAGGGATCGCCGCTTAATCTATCAGTGGTCTGGTCCATGGTTGTTCCTTCCCACCGAAAACCTACAACAATTAACAGCCACTTACCAATTTCCTCTAGTTTTATTTGACCATATGGTGAACCTTCAGGTCTGAAACTACCTGAATAGTCGCTTACCCAAGGTAGATCTGTATGGCTTGTTAATCGTTCTTCCAGATTCTTCATTAGCCCTTCTGTCTTCATCTCTACCATCGTAACCACTAACGATATCGCTTTGCAATCCTCCATATATTTCATAGGTTGCTGAGTAAAGAATTCTTTTAATGATGAAACCGAGTTAATCATATCCAACTAAAATACAGAAGAATCTCTCAATAGGGATATCATCAAATTCTATTGCGCCAAGCGGAGTTTATATCCAACTCCCATTTAATTGGGGAATGATTTGAATGACTGACACTACAACAACTACAGATATTGAAATTAGTGAAGTATCATCTCGAGTTTCTCTTGCGCACTATCAGGAGTTTTACAAACTGAATGCAGCCGCTGTTGCTTTGAATAATTCAATTGTAGTTATCGATCCTATGTACTATCCGTCACAGGGCAAGAAATTCCGTGAGTATCTAGAAACAAAATACAATCTTCCAGTGAAGTATCTGTTCATCACTCATTACCATGGAGACCATGTATTCGGGATGAGTGCATTCAAAGGAGTCGAAGTGATTGGCACTGAATGCCTTTCTGAAAATATGAAGAATAGAATTGAGAGTCAGTGGACACATGAAGCTCTAGATGATTGGAAGAAAGAAAATCCTGAACTCGCAGATGAAATCGATGCAATTGAGTTTTGGTTACCAGATAGAACTTTCAAAGATACACATGTCATAGAGGATGGAAATCTAAGATTGGAACTTCACCGATCAGGAGGACATACTGGATGCTCAGCCTTTGCTTATTTCCCTACAGAAAAGATTCTGTTTGCAGGAGACGAGATCGCTGCAATGGAGTGGCCGTACATCAGTGATGAAACTGGTAATCCTGACGATTACATCTTAGCACTAGAGCATATGATGAAGCTTGAGATTGAAACAGTTATTCCAGGACATGGACGAGTTGTTGATGTAAATTATCTATCTAATGTGCGAACCTTCTTTGAAGAGATGCTCAAAGCAGTTAAGGAATTAAAAGAAGAAGGAGTATCAGAAGAAGAAATAGCTA
>JABCTV010000174.1 GCA_018238205.1 Candidatus Thorarchaeota archaeon | reverse complement strand
AGCCTACCTAAAATATCTCCAGCTCTGGTTTCATAAGGATTCAAAGTCCTAGTGTTATAATTGCGCTCAACTTTGTCATTAGTCAATCATTGCCAAGGAAAATAGAGGCCTTAAACTATAGGCGAGAATCCTAATAACCACAAATTATCAATTACATCTTTGATTCATACCAACGGAGATAAGAAGTGCAACAATTTTCGTAACTTAATGGCACGAAGATTATTCGATTCTCTCCACTCTTTTGTTATTTTCTATATGCGCGCCATAGTGTTCCACATTTCTTTCTAAGGACTAGGATTTTTGAAATCAATCTCTTCTTACTAGTTTCTAGATTGGATAGATAGCTGATAATTTCATCACTTATTTCCTGAGATTTTTTCCCGTTGTATAATGAAGCAAAATCTCTTCTAGAATTTGTGTCATCTAATGACCCCATCCTGAATAAAGCTCTGACATCTTCATTGCCTATTATTAGTTCAAAGCCATTCTCTACCATCAAAGTGCTTAGGGTATCTAATGAATAGTGATAGAGATGAGCATTTTGCAAATACCTTAGAAAATCATTAGCATATCCATTCCTTAAATTAAGAACACCTGGAACCTCAATGAAAAGAAGTGTGTTTTTCTTAAATAGGTCTTTTAGGTTTTCAAGAAAACCGTCAGGGTTTGAAATATGTTCTAGAACATGAGATAGAATAATAATATCGGGCTTTACATCCAATTGAACTAATTTCTCCATGCCACCGTGTTGAAGATTCAATGACTGACTTCGTCCAAACTTAAGATATCTTTCGTCAAAGTCACATCCGTAGACTGTCCACCCCTCTTCTTTGAAAGGAACTAGAATCCCTCCAGCACAGGTTCCGATTTCAAAAAGAATTCTGGAAGTAAAAGAATCTTGGTTATGATGTGAAGCATTTGAATTAATGAACTTCAGTATTTTCTGACCTCTCTGAACTTGTAACTGAAACTCCTCTTGAATAGACTTACCTCCCGAGTATAGATTTCTATATAGGCTCTTATAAAAATGCTCTAAAGAATTCAGGTCAAATTGCGGGTCTGTTCTTATCAATCCACAGTTCCTGCATATAACTGTCCTTACCCACAAACCATAGCGGTCAGTTGTAGCCAATAGTAAATCGTTGTTGGAACCGCATCTACAACCTACTCGAGTGAATTTGAATATGTTCTTTTCAACACTATCAATAATTTCCTCTCTTGCTTTTTGCTGAAATGCATCCAATTTGATAACTGGTTTTCTTGGATGCCGAAACCTACCGGATAAGAATATTTTTTCTCCCTTATCGATTCTCATAACAATCCCCTGATAACTGCCTTTTAAATATCATCGCAAATAATGAAACGCATTGTTTTTGATTGCATAGGAATAGAAAGATCTTAGTACGCCATTCAGTCTGCTTCAAAACATAAATGATTACCAACAGAAAACATTTGGTGTGATTCTGTTAGAATACTACTATAAATAAAAAATAACCTGATGTATGATAATACACCGCAAAAATTGATTATTGTTAGATAAATAGCCAGTCATTTCTACACAGCTGTGTATATTCTGTAGATGATCTAACTTGATACTCTTCCAAGCGCCTTCATAACCAGCACCAGTACACAAACCTTTGGTGGGTTCGAAAATAAATCGTTTAGCCCCTTCACTGAGGAAGACGAGAAGAAGGTAGGGCCGCCGCCACGCTCTCGGACATTTAGACTAATGCTTCCCTACCCATTTCACTGGAAAAAACGGAGCGAAGAACTATCTCTGATATGATATTCCTTACCACTCGATTAAGTTTCCCCTGCTTAGCAGAATATCACACAATTCCCTGACGGCACCTTTCCCGCCTTCATTTTGACACACATATAGAGCGTTTTTCTTTACTTTTTCTATAGCATCTGCAGGACATGCACCTAGTCCTACGTTCTTGATACAAGTGAGATCATTGACATCATCACCTATGAAAGCAATCTCTGACATCTTTACATCTAGTTCTTCACAGAGCCTCTCTAAGACTGTCATTTTATCCTTCACTCCAGTATACACATGCTCAATCTGCAGTTTCTCTGCTCTAGCTCTTACAATGTCTGAGTCTTCTGAAGTCATAAGAGAAACCATCATACCCTCTTTTCGAACCAATTCTAATCCTTTCGCGTCTCGCGTATTGAATTTCTTTAGTAGTTCTCCTGCATCGGAGTAGTACATACCGGCGTCTGTCAAGGTCCCGTCAACATCAACAACTAGCAATCTGATGTCTTGAACATTCCTCAGCAAAAAGTGTTTTTTCCGTTGAATTAGCAATGATTCTACAATTTGCCAGTCGGACAGTTCGTCAACCTCAATACCTGTTTCTTGGTTCATTTCCAAAATACCGATTTTTCCACCAAGTCTGCATTGCTTTTCTAACAAGATGGATCTGGTGGTGATATAGAACGCCCCATTCTCCATAATCCAACTGTCAAAGTCTTGTCTCCGGGGGCGTTTGTTATAGTCATAATTCACAGGTGCGGCTTTTCCCTCCTTATTAGTCCAATAGAACCTTTTCTCACGGACTCCAGTTAGTAATGAATCATAGCTACCTTTGAAGAAGATATCCAAACCTCTGCTGATATCTTGTTCAGTAGTTAGAGGTGAAGTTGCTTGAGCTGTTATCAGAACATCAAAATCTACTTGGTCTGCAAAGTGAAGTATAACACTTTCAGTGGATGCATCATCTGCAGCTAATTCAACTGGACGGTTGATGATACGGACATCAGAACTTATAGTCTGAGCTGCTTGAGCTATTTCATTATCCTCTGTTGACACATATACTTCGTCGATTTCTTCAATGCTTAATAACGCTTCTAGAATCCATCCGCATAAGGGTTTGCCTGCAATGGGTCTGATGTTTTTTCGTGGAATTGACTTCGACCCCCCCCGTAAAGGAACCATAGCTACTATTCTTTTTCCTTCAATCATCTGATCACACCCTGTGTACAAAACGAAGATTTTGTAAAGATACTCATTTTCTTACCTTATCTTGAAGAAACATTCTTCGTATCATCACGTCTTCGCAGCTTTTCCATAACAGGCACTTCGCTCTCATATACACGGATTTTTCCATCACCCAAAGCTACATCTATTGCTCTAATATCCCTCACTAGACGGAGCAAACCAAAAGGTTCTACCGAAGCAGCCTGATCTGTCCCCCACATAGCCCTGTCTAAAGTTATATGTCGTTCCACCAAAGCGGCCCCTAACGCCACAGCGGCATAGGTCGTCTGCAGACCTGTTTCATGTCCAGAATAACCGATAGGACAATCATATTGATCATTTAGTGTTTCTATTACTCTCAGATTCAATTCGTCATTTCTAGCAGGGTAGCTGCTATTACAGTGGAGTATCACCAAATTATCAGTCCCATCCAAGACCTCAATAGCTTGGTCTATTTGTTCGGGGGTGGACATACCTGTGGAAAGAAGAATTGGTTTCCCAAGTTCTCTTACCTTAATTAGTAATTTGTGATCCGTTAGTAATGCAGAAGCTATCTTGTAGCATGGAACATTGAACTTCTCAAGAAAACCCACTGAATCTTCATCCCATGGAGATACAAACCACATAATCTCTTTTTGCTTCGCATATTGGTCAATTACTCTGTACTCTTCTTCACCAAACTCAATCCGTTTCTTGTATTCTATATAGGGCATTTCTCCCCAGGGGGTTTTCTTTAGTTTTTGTTTTTGATGATCTGGTACAGCTAAGTCTGGATTTCTTTTCTGAAACTTGACTGCGTCACATCCTGCAAATAACCCCACATCTATCAATTTCTTTGCAATATCAAGGTCGCCGTTATGATTAATTCCTATTTCTCCCACAATGAACGTTGGATGATTTTCACCAATTGTTTTATTCCCTATTTTGACCGTTTTTCGTACCATATTTCGGTTTGCTCCTCGAACTGGTTACATTTGCAATATTGCAAAAGTACGGATTCTATAAAACCGTCTCTATTCAATCGCCCACCTCACAGCTTATTGATATATTAAATAGAGCTGGACAAAAGGTTGACTTATTTGCTCGTACAAAACAATCACGTGATTATGTTCGGAACAAAGGGAACACTTCTATCGGGATATGTCAACATCACGGATTTTTGACATCAGATGCAGTCACATTACACAATGTTCAAATGTGGAACATAGCTGAGGCTAATTGCAGGAAGGTTAAGGAGACTGAAGATATCTTGGGCAAGAAACTCGTTGTAATGATTCCCGCCTACAATGAAGAGGAAACAATAGGGGCCGTAATTAGGGAGATTCCGCGGTCTATCGATGGCTTTGACGAAATCGATGTTATTGTTACAAATGATGGCTCAGTTGACAGAACCAAGGAGGTTGCCCTCAAGGCGGGGGCAGCACTTGTTGTATCGCACCGACGAAATAGAGGGCTAGCTGCAACCTTCCGAACAGGTCTGAAATTCGCAATTAAGCGAGGTGCAGACGTGATTGTGAACACCGATGCTGACCTCCAATATGATCAAAGGCAGATACCAGACCTTGTAAGCCCAATTATTATTGGGAATGCAGACATGGTATTGGGTTCGAGGTTCAAGGGATGGATTGAACACATGCCACGAAGGAAAAGAATGGGAAACATGTTAGCAACCCGTGTCACGAGAATTTTATCAGGCTTCAATGTGAGCGATGCGCAGTCAGGGTTCAGAGCATTCAACAGGGAAGTAGCTGAATTTCTACGTGTTACATCGACGAAGACATACGTTCAGGAAACAATCATCAGACCCGCTAGGAAGGGCTTTAGAATAGTTGAGATTCCTATCACTTTCCGCAAGAGGAGCGGAGAATCTAGATTAATCAAGAGCATTTGGGGTTATGCCTTTCACGTCCTTCCGGAACTTGTTACATGTTACATTGATACCTTCCGACCAACCAGCAAGTAGGCGATTCTGTTTAGTCATCCTTATAACCGTCACTCGGGGTAGCCACCTCCACCATTAGGTCATGGATATTTTGGAGTCATTTCGGGCTGCGTGATAGCAATGAAAGTCATGGTGATTGGGGCTGGCTATGTAGGACTCACAATGAGCGTAGTTCTTGCAGGACAACATGAAGTCACATTAGTTGATATTGATAAAAAAAAGGTTAGGATGATTGCCGCGGGCGAAAGCCCAATACATGAGGTTAATCTACCCGCTTCTGTTGCAAGCTGTGTAAGTGAGGGCCGGCTTTGTGTAGTAACAAATTCTGAACCAGTTGAGCCCCAGGATGTTATTTTCATTTGTGTGGGCACGCCCTCTGCAGACAATGGCTCTGTTGACCTTAATTATGTTGAGCAGGCCATCAATTACATCCTCGATCGTACCAATGAGCTCTGTAAGGCGTATTGTGTTGTGGGTATAAAGAGCACAGTTCCTCCCGGAACAACAAGGAAACTCTTAATGGAACGCGTAAGAGCATTGGATTCTCCAGAGAAATTTGGAGTAGTCTTCAATCCTGAATTCCTACGAGAGGGATCTGCACTTGCTGACGCACAGAAACCAGATAGAATCGTAATTGGAGCCGACACCGAGAAGGCCGCCACCCAGCTTAGGACGATGTATGAGGAGTGCCTTGGCCCACAGTTCCAGGCATACGTGAGCATGTCCTTGGAGTCGGCCGAACTATGCAAGTACGTGAGCAATGCCTTCCTTGCGACCAAAATCTCCTTCGCGAACGAGATTGCAAACATCATCGAAAGGATTCCTGGAGCCGATATCGACGATGTCATGGAAGGTGTTGGATTGGACCGGAGAATATCACCAAGCTTCTTTGGGTCCGGCGTCGGTTACGGGGGGTCCTGCTTTCCTAAGGATGTTGTAGGCCTGATTGACTACGCTCAGAAGAAGCACAGCCTTGAAACACATTTGCTCACTGCCACCCATATCATCAACTCTCAGCGCCCCATGCATCTTGTTAGAATGCTGTCAAGCATCTTGCCAGACATTCAAGGCCTAAAAATCTCAGTGC
>JABCTV010000173.1 GCA_018238205.1 Candidatus Thorarchaeota archaeon | reverse complement strand
TGCTATCATTTGGACTTGAATCGTATCTGACTTGAAGAACTCCATCATAGAATTAAATTTCTCATCGAAAAGTTTCTCGTCGAAATCAGTGCCTTGTTGAAAAGCAAGTAGATCATTCACGAATCTAAAGATTACGCTCCAAACTGTTACTATTGAAGCTCCTGAATTGGTTCCTAATAGTTTGTTGATTTGGTTTCCAATAATTGAATGCTCCAATATAGCCCTCTTGTACTTCTTAACCCCTGGAAGTTGCGTAATAGGAAATTCATTTTCGAGATGCTCTTGGTATGGCAAGATATGAACCATATTATTACTAAATACTTCCAACGGAGTTGTGTATTTAGTAACTCTTTTGTCCAAGAATTGAAAAATTTCTGCAAGGTAGCAACGCAATGCTTCCTTGAGAGCTCGATCCTTGTTTTTCAGATAGGAATCCTCCTAATGCATCTTAACTGCATGTGTTCGTTGTGTACGTGCCTAAATATGGATTCTTTTCTGGAGTTCTTCAAATCTCGCCCTCCGCGCCATTATTTGTTAATTGCATCTAATCAACTCATCCTATGCTTGTAATCAGAATGAATTGTAACCATTTAAGGGAAGGATTAAATCATACCTGCATTTGCTTAGATTATGTTGCTTCATATGTGGGAGTGGTAGTTGAGATTGAGTCTGAGTCGAAAGGATTTAGAGAGAAAAGATGCCTACATACTTGAAAAAGATGTTGATGACCCAAGAATGACACTTGGGTATATCACACAAGCATGGACAGACATTCGCTCCTATACCACCAATATATGGCAGGTCGCAGCTGTAGGAATGGCAGTACTTGTACTCACACTAAATGTTGTGGTTTCGAGCGCTACCTCAGGAACCCCATTGCCATCTTGGATAATTTTAGGATTAGGAGCATTCGCGCTTGTTTTCCTCAGTTTGACAAGTTATTCGATTGCGTGGTTTAGGAGAAGCATAGCAGAAAGGGTCAAGTTCATTTCGAAGGTAGAAGAAAGACTGATTGAAATAAAAGGTACAAGACTCGTTGTTTCTGGAGAGAATCTATTCAGTGTATCACAAGGCCCACTCAAATTCCTTCTATTCATATTCTACCTCTTAGTACTCGTTGTTGGCGGCATTGTCGTCTTTGAGGGTACGATGCTAGCAATTCCCTTCTTGAGCCCAGTCACCATCGATCCTTTGATAATATTCAACGCATCCATATTACTTGACCTCTGCGTCGTGATAGTAGTTATCATAATACTTCTACGTGGATATCGTGAGGTCAGGGCTACCGAGGGTCAAGCTACAATTCAGACAGAAAAAGTTGCTTCAGAACAAAAGAAAGTGCTCAAGAGGGGGGTTGAATTAGAAAGAAAGATGTATGAGAAATTACAAAACTTTGCCGATAAATACGGATATAAAGTTGAAACACAAAAGGCGATTTTGAATGGATTCAGTCCATATCAGTATGAAGTTGATGCGATTCTCAATGTTGATCCTCAAGGCGAACTTGTAATCCCTTTCGAAGCGAAACTAAAATTTTCGAGATACGCTGTAGATAAAGTCAGAATGTGTATGGTTGACTTGAATTCAAAATTAGGCGTTATTGTTACTCAGGGAGAAGGGATTATTGACGAGGGGATAGATTCTAGTTTAATAAGAAACAGATTTGGAGGTGTAGGTGTCATAGGAATAGACGCAGATTTTGAAGTCATACAAATGTGGATACAGAAGATTCAGAAGAAATAATTTGAAACCTACGTTCTCTTGTATCATTCGAACCTCGTCCTCCGTACCACCTCTTCCAGTTTCCAGGATGAACGACATGCCAAATGACTCTCGTTCGGCAAGATTGAATCTATCTGAATTCGTATTCACATTTCATGCACTTAATTTTGATTCGTCCGCCATCTGGAATCGTCATGAGTTTCGATCCACACTCGGGGCAGGTGTAGTCCTTTGAGCCTGTAATAAGATGCCATCTTGTCTTCACCGTTTCCTCAAGAATCAGCATGTCTGGATTCAGAATGTGAGAAGCGTTTCTCCCAAGCCGTTCATGAGGCAATGTCACATTGCTAGGTAGACCTCGAAAGGCTGGTCCGTCCCATGTTCCAGCGGGATCGTTCATCCAGTCTCGGAAGTAACCGTCAAACCCCCTGTCAGCAACTGACAGATACAAATCATTGATGATTTCCTCGAGACCCCATGAGAATAGGCTAATTTGCCCAATGAAGAATTTGATTCCCGCCAATCCTGGAGAAAAACTACTTCGAATGTCATCAAGTCTTCCTGTGAAATCTATTATTTCATCCAAATAATCATCCTTCATGCCTTTCCACAACAATTTGCTATCACGTAACTCGGAAAGACTCTCAAGCACACGCTTTGGAAAAAACGCGGACATATTCTTCAGGAATTCGCTTATGTACTTCCAACTGGTTCTATAACGCGTACTCGACACGACCCGTAAGAGATTGGGTTTAAAGCGCTTAATTAGATCCGTTACGACCCACTCCAGCCGGTCAAGTATTATTTTACATGAATCTGTCAAGACATCCTGAATTGCTCTCAAGATAGCTATTTGTTGCTCATTGGTGAATTCGAGATCCCTTAGATGTTCAAACAGTACCTTTAGCGTCCACATGCTTTTGTTCAGAGCTGCAGAGTGATCTTTTGCCTCCCACAGCGTGTGTGTCTTGAGAATTGAAGAATCCACTGAGTTTGCCAGTGTGTCATGTTCTTGTTCTTCAAGTTTGGCCGCTTCATCCCAGAGCTGAATCAAATTTAGTGCAATTGAAATGCATCGGAAGCAAAACTCGCTATACGATAGAGATAGCTCGCTCATTAGAAAGGGATCCAAATCGAAAAGGTGAAGACCCAAATCCTCGCTTGACCAGAATTGGACATTTGACTTAATGTCCTTCCTCTGCATGTATCTTATGAACTCGTGTGTGGGGGTCGATAGATGGACATACACTCTATGCTCTGAGGGATACTCCGATAAGTCTTGAAGCTGAGCACGATCTACTCCACGTGGTTTTATCTTGACTGCAATTGCAGTTTTTCGTCCATCCAATTCAACGAGTATATCGACACCTTTCTCTCCTGCAGGGTCTGATTTGTGTATGTTTTTTGTCGTATATCCTGCTGACTCGAAGCACCGGATAATAATCTCTTGCACCTCAACCTCTGAGTACTTCCTCCATGGAATTGACGCAAACGGCATTTATCCTAACACCACCCTATCTGGAACTCTATGCATAATCGTTTGTTCATGGAGAACTTCGTGCGTCAATATTATTCTGGTCCAGAGAATCAGAATGTTCTTGTCATGGTCCTTG
Source organism: Candidatus Thorarchaeota archaeon (assembly GCA_018238205.1). Taxonomy (GTDB): domain Archaea; phylum Asgardarchaeota; class Thorarchaeia; order Thorarchaeales; family Thorarchaeaceae; genus SMTZ1-45. The sequence continues at coordinate 2,682 of JABCTV010000173.1, read as the reverse complement.
ACGAAGCCGACCGATCCACAATGATAGATATGTGCCGAGGACTTGATTTATTGAAATCATTACCTCCTGTAAAGATCAATTGTCATTGTATGCTCACAGTACCTGCAGCGGACAGGTGCCCCTGCTTTGATTTGACTGACCTCATCTAGTTCGAGCGCGGCACCACAGTTTATGCATGTCCATGACTCGATGCCCCTAGCAATCTCATCAATGGTCGTGGGCAGCATGGCAATGTCTTCACCCAGCCCCTCGACCACAACCGTTGCCTTATTGCCCTCTGCAGGGCCAGAAATGAGCATCCTGACGGCTACCTTCTTTCCTGTGTACTTGCCTTCTGCAAGCCCCCTGATGGTTCCTGTGAAGACACCTCTAATCGTATTCCCCGATGCCTCAACGATGTGAAAGTTCCTTGAGGGAAGAAAGGCCTTAGCCTTTGAGAATAGTATATCGGGGTTCCAGTCCAAGACATGCCGCTCACTTGTGTGCTCCATGTCACCGATAATTAACTCGAACTGCTGCATTGTGGACTCAAGCGGTTCTAAGAGGTCACACACAGAGCGAATCTTGTACGGTTTTACTTGAAGCGTGTGGGGTTTATCCTGATGATCAATGTAAGAAACCGTCGTCAAGATGCGGCCCTCCACGCAGTCCTTTGTGGGAATGAAAGTGAACTGTGGTGACCTGAACTCAGCGGGACCTATCCTCTTGATTGTCTTGACTGCCAACCCAGATATCTCCATGCAGTCATCTGGATACGAAAGAATCGTTACTGTGGCATTTGTAATCACTGAGGGAGTATCATTCCTCACCTTCACCTTGTACTCGAACCTTCCACCCACGGCTGCGCATCCCCTCAGCACATGAACCCCTTCCTCTGGAATCTCTCGTAGAGCGGCAGTTGGCACGACTTCGGCGGGTTCAAGGACCTCTTCGACGACAGGAGGGGACTCATCTTGAATTTGATTATCGGCCTCGCATAAATCTAGTGCTTGCCCTTCAAGAGAGATGCCCACGACTACCAATCCTTCTGAGGATGCGACGTATATCAGGTCATGGTCAGCTGCAACCCGTCCATACTTGACCCCATTCTTCCTGATATGACCTAGTTGAACATCTTTCATCAGGTCCCAAATGGTTAGGAACCCTGCAGTCGAAGATGTAACGAGATAAAGATCATTGGCCCACATTGAAACCAAGGGCGCATCAGTCTGTGATTCCAACGTTCGAACGTGGTTCCATCCAACACGGTCCCAGAGTTTCACATCACCCGCGGTTAGACCCACCATGACAAACTGGGAGTTGCCTGTTATAGCAGTACAGCGGTTTCTCTTGTCAAGCACGATGACCTTAATTGGTGCTGTATTAGGATCACGGGTCCAGACCACTGGAGCTTCCTTCTTGGTCCCTGAGCATATTACGCTGCCATTGGACCATAGCACTGTTATTTCTGACTTGTGCAGTGGCCAGCTTGAAGTTTCGTTAGTATCCCTCTTAATTGACAATAGACGTCCTTCACGGGTGCCAATGTAAAAACAGTCACCATGAAGGGCAGAGGTCAGCGCATGATAGCTGAGCTCAAACCAGCCAAGCAGCTCCCAAGTTCCCTTTCGCCACATATACACTCGTCGTTCGCAGGTGGTGCATACATGATTCTTGTCAACGTGTACGGCTAATGGCTCAGAGTTGGTTTCACCTAGTTCAGCTACAAGCTGCCAATCACCCTTGGACCACACTCTCACGTACTTGTCCTTGCATGCAGCGTAGAGAAACCGGTCATCATAACTGATGTCAACTGCGTCTACCTCGAGTACAGTCACTTCCTCGTGAGTTACCGAAGATGATGCTGGCGCAGAATTGTCCTGTTGACCGGACATTTTGTTGGCCTCTCTCGTACATAAGCTGAATTTTGGTTCTCGTGGCATGACTTAAGGCAGTTTCTAGCTTGGCTGCTAGTGCCGCACGGATTTCGAGCAGCTTACAGACGCGATTAGTGTATAAACAAGCTAGGTTCAATTGGCTTAAGCGCAGAACAGTCTGAACCAGAGTCTCATTTGGTCTGCTTCCTGTCTGAATCCACTTAAGTTTCAAGTTTCGGACACAATTCCTTTGAAGGAGTTACGTGTGTCTGTCCATAGGTGATAGACATGACAGTGAAATACAAAGTCTGTGGATTTGTGGATGAAACAACTAGCATTCTCCCAATTCCTCTTCCCAATGCAAGGGGCACGGCTTCTAAGTACGGGAATCTCGTCTGCCGCAAGTGCGGTAGCAAGAACATCGTGTTCCATGAACCTGAGAATGATTGATTATGCAACGAAGGACTTGATGAAATCCATCCAGAGTTTCATCTGATTGCTTTTCCCCCTGGTTCCACCTAAACAACACCATGCACTACAACCATAGATCCCGTCAGCGAGCAATATGTTTGACTCTTCCGGAACTATTACGGTCAAATCTCGCCCTCCGCACCATCCACCTCTGTGAGCGGCAAAAGGCTTTTACATTTTACAATTCCCTTTGTGTAAGATAGGGAAGATTCCAAAATTGACATCAATTGCACCTCCAATTTTGGATTATGTGATCTTGGCACTAAGTACTATGATTCTTGTTGGTCTACCAACAGGTTTGCTTCTAAAACGACGAGAAAGTCTTGACTATCAAATCCTTGTTATTCTGATATCA
>JABCTV010000039.1 GCA_018238205.1 Candidatus Thorarchaeota archaeon | reverse complement strand
ATGATCCATCAACAGTTGCAGAGGCAAAAAGTTACCTTGCTGATGCATTTACTGAAGCCTTCAAGAAACGTTCAAGGAAGTAATTTTACATGAAAAATGGGGTGTCTTAATGATTGACATAGAATGCGTACGTTATTGACCATTCTTGATTCAAATCCCATCCTCGGCGCCATTTCCTCTCATTGATTAGTTAGTAGCTACTAGAATGGTTGCTATTATATAGATTCAAGAGAAACTAATACCGATGAAGGGCTTCAGGAAGATAAACACATGAAGAGGAAATATTTGACTAACTGTCTTTGTTTCATATTCCTGTCTGTGATTATCCTACTACCGATATTGTCAACTGGTATGATATTCGCTCTGAATATAGTACATCCAGAACACTCATCTCAAGCATTATCAACTACTACTATTACTACTGAAACCACGAATGAATTCAATATTGCATTTGAATCAGATCCTATTTTTACAGACGACTCTGACCTCGTAGATTACTACAATCTTACTACTTCACTTCAGAACAATAATACTGAACAAAATGGAACTCTCTATGTCTTGAAATTGAATGAAGTCATGACATTTAGTGATGGTATTTCCTTTGTTGAAACAATAATAATCAGTACTATAGGATTTGTAATCTTAAAAATCCAATTCAGTACAAGTCCAAGCAAGACTGAAAACCTTAGGAAACGGATGAAAATGCAATTACTTCTAAGTGAGGCTAAGACTGGACTTAGAAAAGCATTGCAAAATACCGAACGTTACTTTCGAAAATTAAAGCAGCAATCACATGATGGTGATGAATTCCAATACCCTTTGATTTATTTTGCTCTCAAAGGTCTGCCATTATACCCTAGATTAATGAGGTTGATATTGTTAGTGAACTGCTATAGTGGGGCGTATTTGAATTAATTTGACTTTCAAATCTCATCCTCGGCGCCACTTCTATTTAGCTTCTTTCACACTATTTTATATGTTAATAACACCAAAACATTTTATCAAGAGTGTGATGAATTATGATTTCAAGAAGAACGCTAATTGTCATGGTAGCAGTTGGACTGCTACTTCTTGGAGCGACACCACGGTCTGTATCTGCAGATATAACAGGAAATGTCTACAATTTCAGTGCGGTCTGGTTTGATCAGATCTATCAAGTTGATAATGCAATTGTTGTAGATGAAGCTGTACAAGGTGATTTCCGTATCAGCGTTTACAACATCACTCCAAGTGACTCGTATGAATATACATTCACAGGGCTGAATTATTATCCCTATATGTTTTCACCCTATCATGACGAGCGCAATGGCTCAGTTGCATTTCAAGATAACAAAGTGTACTTTGATTTTGATACTACGGATGTCGATGAGGACGATTTAGCAGAAAATTACGATTTGGATATGTTCCCATATTACAGTGGATCTTCTCCTGGAGCCATGTTCTTTGTAAATCCAGTATGGAGTACACACAATACTGACTGGACTACTGCTGTAGATGATGCTGAAAACCAACTAGGCGTCACTGGAGTCACTGAGTCTATGAGTGAAGGAAGTTTCTCATTTCAGATCGCATTAGGTATCGAATACAATCATACTGATTATGACTACATGAATGGTACATTAACTATATCCTTCAACGCAGCGTATGATACTGATGGAGTCCTATCTACATGGTCCCTCCAGCATGTGACATCTTCGTCAAATGAAAACCACACTATCGTTCACACAATAAGTCAGAGCTTTGCACGCGGAGCTGGGGCAGGTGTCGATTCTACCTTGAGCACAACTCTTGTACTAGTTGGAGTGACAGGTGTTGGTTGTCTAATTGTGGGAATTGTAATTGGCAAAAAGTACTGGGTGTAATTTGTTTTGCAGGGTGAGTTCATCTGAACTCACTCAATCTTTCTTTTATTCAAGAACTCGGTGCCACTCTCTTCATTGCTAACACTTATTCCTGAAATACAACATATTTTACATATGTCACTGATTCAAACTGACGACATTGAAACTTATTACGAGATATCTGGAGAGGGGCATCCACTCGTATTTGTTCATGGCGCAACTGGGTCACATGATAACTGGCATCCCCAAGTGAAATATTTCTCAAACAGTTACAAGGTCATTACTTACGATGTAAGAGGGCACGGAAAGTCAGGGGGATCAGACGCAAAATACAGTTGTGAACTATTTGCTGATGACCTTCATGAACTGATGACCGTATTAGAGATTGAGAAACCGATTGTGTGCGGGTTATCTCTTGGGGGAATGATATCCCAAGAATATGCTGTGAAATATCAGTCAAATCTAGCTGGACTTATTCTAGCTGATACAGCTGTAGCAACCGCACTGACTCTATCAGACAAGCTTCAGAAGTGGATGTTTCCAGCCAGTCTCATAAAGTGGTACATCAAGAGAAAGACACCCGAAGATTACGCAAGGTGGTCACTTGGATTCTTCGACATGAAGGAAGATATCAGGGAATACTTAATTCAGGAACAACTCAGAATGGACCAGAACGAGTTTCTCAAGGTAATGGATGCGGTCCTCAATTTCAAACTCTTGGATTTATCCAGTATCAAGGTACCAACTCTAGTTGTACTAGGTGAGAACGAACGAAAAGCAGTTTTTCCTCATGCAGACAAGATGATTGAGTTAATCGACAATTCGAAGAAGATTATCATTGCTGATGCAGGTCATGCATCAAATTTAGAGAATCCAGATGAGTTCAATGTGGTATTGAATGAATTTCTACAAGAAAATGGACTCTGAATCAATCTAACTCGAGCTCGCGATTATTATCTCCCGTTACTTTTCATATCCACCACAATGTGATATCGCTTTTCATTCTGTAAGTATACTATTCACTCGCTTCTTCAAAAACTACGCTCATAATTCCAGTTATCGAGCTGAGAGGTTCACCTGTAACATCATTCCCCTTTTCATCAACTACATGCCAGTTCGAGTCAGGATCTTGTTCACTAAATGGCCAATTCTCAAGAAGAACATCTTTGATAGAAGTATCACCTACTCCCCGAATGAAATAGTCCTTATTTTCGCCGGCAATCTTTACGGTACGAACAATCTCTCCGCTAAAACCTGTAGACCATTTTGCATGGCTTGGGATTCTTACAACGAGATTTGCCGTAGAGATAATGAAAGCTATAACTGAAGACCAAAACAACAATGTGTATTGGAATAAGGAAATTACAACTAATCCACTTGGAGAGATAACGCCGAATTGGACCATAAGCAACAATATGCTGCACAGAGTGAATGCAATAAGGGATAAAGAGTTGATTTTGTGTATCAAGAAACTCACACCTTGAATCTTCTATTTGCTCTATTCTTTGAAATGATATTTTGTTATTATTCTTTGGAACACGTGTTCTAATAGCACTGATTTCCCAATTATCCGAGATTCTTGAGAAGATAGGGACCACTGTCAGTAAATCCAAGCCCGCGATAGTATTCCTTCACACCAATTCCACTATTGACAAGTAGCTGAGATGCATCAAACTCAGCCCTACCAATCTCTTCAGCAGCAGAAATCATCTTTGCTCCTAGCCCAAGATGCTGCCATGCATCAGTATCTCGTTCGCCGATATCGACCACAGGACCATATACTCTCAATTCCCTGATGATGAATGATTTTTCCGTGATTTCGGGTCTATGAGCACTTTCACTAGGATGTCTAAGTCGGATGAACCCAAAGAGCACATCCAATGCAGGGTCTTCATAGGAGAGAAATATCTCCGTCCCATCTGCAGCATCATATTCACGACGAACAAGCTGCATATTCTCAGGGTTTACTTCTTCTTTGGTACGCATCTGAAAGTGTCCGATTTCCCTGAACCGAATGGTCGGGTTCCTTAGACCCTCAGCTTTCATCTTTTGGTGAACCAGTTCGCGAAGATTTCCTTGACTAAGACCTGCTTCGATCTGGTGCATTGGAATATCACGTTGCATTCTCTGAATTCTAACGTATTCGGGCATCTTGTTTACAGCCGAGGTTACGACGGAGATTATCTGTTCGTTGGTGTATGGAGTGTACTTTCCATCCTGCCACCATTCATACAGCTTTGTGTTCTTCACAACAAGGGTTGGATATATCTTGAGCATATCTGGTTGGAATCTTGAATCTGAGAAGAGTTGTTCAAAGGTTGCAATATCTCCATCGGGAGTAGCTCCTGGGAGACCTGGCATCATGTGATAGCATACCTTGAGACCACTATCACGGAGTAGTTTGGTTGCCTGTATTGTAGCATCGATTCCATGTCCTCGCTGAACTGTTTCCAGTATCTCATCAGAGAGTGTTTGTACACCGAGTTCTACACGAGTTGCCCCCATTTCTAGCATCACATCAACGCTCTCCTGAGTGACCCAGTCTGGTCGAGTTTCAAAGGTCAGCCCAACATTGCGAACTTCAGCGGTTTCATTGATTTTCTTTGCCTCATCGAGGGTTTCACTGACTTTACCATTCATAGCATCAAGACTACCCTTTACAAAGAACTGCTGGTACTCCACTGGTTTTGAACACCAGTCCCCACCCATGATTATCATCTCGACCTTGTTTATACTATGCCCGATTGTTTTCAGCTGGGTCAATCTGCTATCTACTTGTCTGAAAGGATCAAACTCGTTCTGAATTCCTCTCATGGTTGCAGGTTCATGACCAGTATAACTCTGAGGAACTCCCAAGTCTGGTCCACCCGGACAGTATGCACACTTACCATGGGGGCATTCATGGGGGATTGTCATGGCAGCCACTACAGCCACTCCAGAAATCGTGCGGACTGGACGTTTCTGTAGAAATGGACGAAGAATCTCAGCTTCCTCGGGAATGGTGACCTGTAAAATATCAGCATTAGAGGGGGTCCGTTCGGAGTGATATTTTGCGCATATCTTGTTCTTGATCTTGTTGACCGTCTTACGACTTAGCAGCTCACTTGAATTGAGGAGTTCCTCAACTATCTCTCTGTAGAGCGTATAGTCATCGCTAGGACCGGTCATAACATCTTAAAATCAACAATATTCGGTTTAATAGAATGCGGTCTAGACCGATTATCTCTCTGGAGTTGTGGTCAGGTCATCAATAGTGTGAAATTCAGTTGCTTCCTCAATTAAATCAGGAATTCTTCCGTCAATGATTGTTTCAACACCAAATCGTTTGCAAGCATCTTGCAAAGTGGAAATAGCCACTCTAGTCCAACCAGTGACCTCGATTTCTCCAGGAACTGCCACCTCACGGACCATGATGCTGAACGGTTTGATATGTTCTGCAGTGAGGATTTTCGCGACATACGTGAGAACTGTCCTCCGATCTTCATTCAATGAGTGTGCATAAGCAAGAATGAGACTGTCAACAGCCTCGTTAGTTCCTACCGCAGACAATGTGGCTAAGCCTGTTAACCAATCTTCATAATCATCCGATTTGAGAAGGTTTTCACAGTAATCCATCAACTTTGGATCCTTTCGCCGCGCAAGCTCAACAAGAGCTGGTCTTCTGAGAACAAGATAGACTTTCTCATCAAAAATTAAATCCCACAGCCGCGCACTATCGACGTCTACGTACAGGGGGGTATGGTCTTCACTATGGGAAGGCCTCGATAGTAGACGCAGCTGTGGGTGGGTCATATAATGCGGTACCGTTTCTGTCATTTAAGGTCGTCAGACATTGTGGAATTATACCAATTTTTGTCAAAAAATGAGTGCCAATTGGATAGGTTTTTATGATAACTTTTCAGAATCACAGGTAAGACAAGGTGAAATTACAATGCCTGGTTCACACGGTTCACTAACAAAAGCTGGTAAAGTCCGAGAGTCCACACCAAAGGTAAAGGGTCGTGAGAGGCACTCACCAATTCCTCGTGTACGGAACAAGAGAAACTTCCACAAAAGGGTAATTCAGGGACAGGTTATTGGAGTCCGGAAGTAATCTGTTTTTCGCTCTCATAAGCTGACCTTATTGAGATTCAATACATTTTCTTCATTCCCACCGCATCGCGGAGATATTTTCCAAAATCAGTAAGTTTTGCTAATTGCTCTCCTGTGAAAACTGGACCATCTGCACAGACAAGTTGCCCTGTTGGATCCATAGCACAAGTTCCACAGATACTGCATCCACACTTCATGAATCGTTCCAGAGAGGCTTGGAATCCGATTTTTCTCTTCTTAGCAAGGTCATAGAGTCCCACCATCATCAGCTCAGGCCCACAAGTGTACATTCTATCGAAATCATTTCCATCAAGTATTATTGATACCGCATCAGTTGCGAATCCTTTGAGCCCTAAGGAGCCATCATCTGTCGCAATCTCTACTTTGAGATTAGAATGCTTGAGGTTTTCAAATTCTTCAAGGTAGATTAGCTCATTCTCAGTCTTCGCAGCTAAAACAAGAGTGACCTCTGAACCTCCATCCAGAAGATTGTAGACAAGCGGTCTCAATGGTGCTATTCCAACACCTCCCCCAACTACTAGTGTCTTCTTACTATTCGTACTGAATGGGTTTCCAAAAGGTCCTCTGATGCCGATCCAATCACCCTTGGACATTGAAACTAGTACCTGGGTGGCATCTCCAATTGATTGTACTGTGATTCCCATCTCAGGAGGATTCCATGAAGAGATGCTCATGGGAATCTCATCCACGTTGGGTACCCAGACCATGACGAACTGTCCCGGCTGGGATTCAATCGGACCATCCAAGGAAAATTGCAGTGTCTTTGAACGTGGAGTTTCAGTAATCACCTTGGATATCTGCACGGAAACAGGATTTCCCAAGAGTTCATCCATTTTCATGACTTGATTCCTCCTGCATCACCAACAATGTCATCCACGCTTTTGTGACCCTTATCTTTGAGATAGGCATTCACTCCCTTCTTGATTTTCGTGAACACCTCGATATCTTCCATCACTGCAGTCCCAATCTGTATTGCACTTGCCCCGGCAAGATGCATTTCTACTGCATCCTCCCATGTTGATACTCCGCCAACTCCGATGATTGGAATTGATAGAGCATTGTAAAGGTCGTAGACACATCGAACTGCGATTGGAAAGATTGGTGGACCTGAAAGCCCTCCTGCGATGTTACCAAGAATTGGGCGCTTCTGATTGATATCTATCTTCATTCCACGTACTGTGTTTATCGCAACAACAGCATCTGCACCTGCATCTTGAGCTGCTTTTCCTACAGAAACATAATCTGATGCATTAGGGGTCAATTTAGCAAATACAGGAAGATCGACTACATCTTTTACGGCTCGAACATAGTCGTGAGTGATCTTGGGGCTGTGTGAGATCTGACTTATCTCTGCATGTGGACAGGAAAGGTTCAGTTCGATGGCCGATGGTCCCATCTTGGCGCCTTTCTCTGCGACAGTAGCAATTTCTTCTGGACTATCACCAAACACACTCAAGACCACTGGAACTTTGGCATCTCTGAGTATCAACATCTCTTCTTCGAAAGCATCAATTCCAGGATTGGTAAGACCTATCGCATTCAGGAGACCTCCATGGGACGTTGCTAGAATAGGACCATGGTGACCTTTTCGTGAAATTGACCCGATAGATTTAGTGACAACTGCGTCTGCTCCCGAGTTCAATGTACGAAGCATCGTTGATGCAGTAACACCCAGAATTCCTGATGCTAACCAGTATCCCTGTATATTCACTTCATCACCTAGTTTTGAGATGGATATTCCTCGGTAATAAGCTAGTTGGGAACATTTATTCGCAATACAGTTACTCAAGCATTCAATCTAGCATTGGACGGATTCACTATGCCAGTCTATCTCGCATTATCAGCCTTCGGAACCTTCGTACTTGATGATAAGAACGAAGTAGTAGCAAAGCATGTCGTCTTTCCAGATGTAGGATTGGCAGTTTCTAATCTATTAGCAATAGGCGAGGGTGAAGCAACTCCTGAAACTGATGCAATAGCAGCTGAGATTGAGAAACTGGGTGAAAAGGAAGTGTTCGTAGAGGAGCAGATGCTAGCTCGCGCCCTCTCCCGAGTTGGAAACCTATCTGTGAAAATTAGTGCGAATAAAATTACAAAATGGTTTAGAGAGAACCAGGATGAATATCTCACAAAACTTGGGGTCACAAAAACCTCTGAGGAAATTTCTTCGTTCAGACGTGATGTAGCCATTAGACTGTCAAAAGCAAAAGTGAGTGCTGCAAGTGGAGAGAAAGATCTTCTTGTAAAGAATGCAATCGATGCCATTGATGAAGTTGACAAATCGATTAACATTCTTGTGATGAGACTACGGGAGTGGTATTCAGTTCATCATCCCTCACTAAGTAAACTAGTAGAAGATCAAGACCAGTATGCACGAATACTCAGAGAATGCAGTGATAAAGAGAGTATGACAAGAGATTTGTTAGTATCAGCAGGAATTTCTGATGACTCTACGGAACTTATTCTGAAAGCAATTCCGGGAGATATAGGAGCTGAACTACGAGATATAGACCTAAACATCATCAAGGCCCTTGCAATTGCCATTGACGACCTATACAATACACGAAAAGAACTCGAAGATTATGTTGAGATAGTAATGCAGAATATTTCACCAAATATGACTGCTCTTGTTGGGTCACTTGTTGGAGCTCGATTGATTAGTTTAGCAGGTTCTCTGAAAGAACTTGCTCGTAAGCCATCGAGTACTGTTCAAGTGTTTGGAGCAGAGAAAGCATTGTTCAGGAGTCTCAAGACAGGGGCAGACCCTCCAAAACATGGAATCATCTTTCGTGTATCAGAGATTCATACTGCACCTTACTGGCAGAGAGGAAAGATTGCCCGAGCGCTAGCAGGAAAATTATCAATTGCAGCTCGAATAGATGCATATTCAGATAGAAACATTGGAATATCCCTTAGAGAAGATTTCTTGAAACGGGTAGAAGAAATCAAGAAACAAAATCCAGACCCGCCTCCGCCCAAACCACCTAAACCAGTGGAAAGGAAACGACCACAAAGGAGAGATCACTCACCAAGGAAAGACCACAAGCGGGACAATAGAAGACGAGGTGGAGGTAGAAAATATTGACAAAAGTTGAACCTTACAAATTCTCTGGAATCTACACAATAACTGACAGAGAGCAGAAATCAATATCCACCAAGTCACTTGTTCCAGGAACTAGTGTCTATGGAGAAAAATTGGTCAAAGAAGGAGAAGATGAATTCAGATTATGGTCACCGAGAAGGTCCAAACTTTCTGCTGCAATCAAACGAGGATTGAGAGAAATGCCAATCCAACCTGGATCAAAGGTTCTGTATCTAGGAGCAGCATCAGGTACTACAGTAAGTCACTGCTCTGATATCGTCGGACCAAAAGGTGTAATTTATGCAGTCGAGTTCTCTCAACGAACTGTAAGAGATTTGGTTCAGCTTGCTGCTGTTCGACCCAATATTATTCCCATCTTAGATGATGCTAGACATCCAACTCGATATGCTCCACTGGTATCAGGAACCATAGAAGTGGTCTATCAAGACGTTGCACAACCAAATCAAGCCAGCATTCTATATGAGAATCTGAAAACCTTCTGTTCTTTTGGTGCCTGGGGAATGTTAGCAATTAAAGCACGGAGTATTGATTCAACATCAAGTCTTGAAGAGGTCTATAGTAGAGAGATAGCGGAACTTGACAATAAAGGTCTAGAGATAGTTGAGAATATTAATCTTGAACCTTTAGAGAAGGACCATAGATTCGTTGTCTGTCGTGTGACGGAGGATATGACGTGAACTCCAAAATAGACAAGTTGATTGAACATGATATTGATACGCTAAATGACCACCTACCACGCGCGAGAACCCGTCTTGCACATCTTCTCAAGGAAGATGATCCGCATTTCATGACCCGTTCTGGTGAAAAATCAGTCTTTAAGGCTGAAGAACTTGTGTGGTTATGTAATGAGGTTCCAAAGCAATTCCACAATTCTATTAGACTTCCTATTGTTTTACTAAGACGCCTTGATTACGGACCAGGAATTCATTCAGTATCTGGGAACAAGACTGAATTATTCATGATTCATAAAATCCTAGGATATGATGACCTAGCATGGGATAATTTAGCTACTTGGAAACCAGTTGAGCAGCTTTCAAGACCGCAAGTACAGATTATCAGACAGAAGTTGCCATCCACAACAAGTCTTGGAATTGTATTCATTACCTCAAGAGATTCAAAGAGAAATGATTCTTTGAAAAGCTAATTTGCAAGATTTCACTATTAGATATCCTGAAAAGGGTTTAACACTGATTTAATGATGGTCGAAGAGATTGACAAAAGCAAGAACCCAGCTAACACAGGAACTCAATTCTCAACTAGATGAGGCTGGGTTTAGTCTATCTTCGCAATGTGATGTAAGACCAAGCTGTTTTGATCTAGTCGCTCGAAAAGGTGAACAGCTTCTCATGGTCAAAGTATTATCGAATATTGATGCTTTGACCAAGGAAGATGCAAACGCCCTTCAACTTGTAGCTCATTTCTTTAACGCAACACCATTGATTGTTGGTCATAAAACGAGAAAAGGTAAACTTGATTCAGGGGTTGTCTACAAGCGACATGGAGTGTCTACTATCGCACCTCGTAGTTTTCAAAGCATGATTGTTGAAAAGAGAATGCCAAGAGAATTTGCACAGAGAGGCGGTAGACTAGTAGCTATCAGTGGAGCCAAACTACGAGAGGCAAGATTGGAACAACAGATGTCAACAGGAAACCTCGCAGACTGTATCCAAGTATCAGCAAGAGCTGTTCTAGCTTATGAAAAGGATGAGATGGATGTCAGTATAGACATTGCTGAACGACTTGAGAAAGTTCTTGAAACAGATTTGATGATACCAATTGATCTTCTCCAAGAACGTGCAGAGATTCCAACAATGCAGCATGGAACTCCAACAGATGTTCTGGAAGTACGTGTAAATGAGTTCTTTGCTCGATTAGGGATGAAGGTCCTTTGGACTGACCGTGCACCGTTCCATGTAGCGGCAAAAGAAGACGATACACCATTAATCTCAGGAGTAGGGTCAATCAAGAGTTGGAGCCTTAAAAAACGCATAGAGATTCTCAAGAGTGTGTCAAAGGTTACAGAGGCAGATGCTGTGATTATCGTAGAGGAAGGACAAAGTGAGGAAAATGTAGTGGATCTTCCGGTCATCAGACAGCTTGAATTAGATGATATTGACAAACCTCGAGAACTCAAGAAAATCATTGAAGAAAGGTCTGGAGATTAGTCTAGAACGAGTCTAATTTTGTCTGGTCTGTTGATTCTTCATCAATCATTCTAGTAACTGACTTCCAACTTTTTCGGATGATAGGAGGTAGTTTCTCTCCATTTCTAATCAGATTTCTCACAAACTTCACAGTTTTTGGATCATTGGGATAGCCAGATCCAAAATCACCATACTTCTTGTGAAAGTTTTCAATCGCATAGTCACGCTCTACTTTCGCAATGATTGAAGCTGCGGATACAATGGGATACTTCGAGTCTGCCTTATGTTCTGAAACGATTATTGCACCCTTTGCTGCAATTCCACTGAGCTCACCAATCTTTGTGCCAAAACGCTCAGCAATCACATCTGCGGCATCAAGATAAATCTCCTTAGGATTCAGGACCTTAGCTATAGATGCAAACTCCTCAACCTCAATCTCATTCAGGGTAGTTCGTTTCCTTAAGCGGTCAATATCAGCTGCAGAAACAGTTCGAATCTCAATCTTTGCGGCAACTTTCTCTATCTTCTCTTTCAGTATCAATCGACGTTTATGGGTGAGTATCTTGGAGTCTTTAGCTCCAATCTCAACTAGTTCATGAAGTCTATCTGAATCAACTAGAATTCCACAAATCACCATCGGACCAATCATCGGTCCTCGACCTGCCTCATCAATCCCTGCGATTCCATGAAGTTTGGTCATACGATTATGTCTCACTTAATCTTTAATCCTGTATGATGTGCACAAAAGATAAACGATATCGCCCATAAATCAACGGTTTTTTCGAGTGGTTTACCAGTTCCATGGCCAGCCAGACTTTCTGTGTATAATATGAGGGGTATATCTTCTGTTACTGAATCCAAAGTATTTTGCAGCTTTGCAGCCATTTTGAATGCATGCATCGAGTCGACCCTTGTATCACCCAAGGCAGTATGTAGGAGGGTTGGGGGATACTTTACATCCTTGATATGATGATAAGGACTGTAAGGATATATCCACTCAAACTCTGCCTTGACTTCAGGGTTTCCATATTCAGGGGACCAAGTCTTTGCTACTTGGAAGTTGGTGTACCTAATCATATCAAGTAAGGGTACATGACAAGAAACTGCTCCAAAGAGGTCCGGCCTCTGGACCAGTGCTGCTCCTACTAAGAGACCCCCATTACTTCCACCATAGATGGCAATAGTTTCACTGCTGCCAATCTTATTCTTGATAAGCCATTCAGCTGCAGCAATAAAATCATCAAAGACGTTCTGTTTGTTCTCACGGTTTCCAGCACGATGCCACTTCTGTCCATACTCTCCACCTCCCCTAAGATGTGCAATTGCTACTATACCTCCTTGTTCAATCCAAGTAACGTAATTTTGAGAGAAGTCTGGAGTCATAGATATGCCAAATCCACCATAACCTGTAAGTGTGACTGGAGTTTTCTCGGAAATTTCCATACCTTTTTTCGATAGGACGAACATTGAAACCTTCGTGCCATCCTTTGACTTATACCAGACTAGTTTCGACTGGAACATATTAGGGTCGATACCAAGGTCGGGTGTATACAGAGGTTGGGACTCGCCATCTTTGTAAGAATAGTGTGACGCAGGATAGAAGAAGCTTCCACGACTATAGTAGAAAGTATCCATACCCGGTGCAGCTAGTATTTGATAAAGCGTCATGTGAGAGTCAAAATTAATATCCTCCACAAGTTCACTGGATTTCGTATCATAGATTTTCAAGGAGCTAGAAGCGTTCTTGTCTTCTATAACAGCAATGTGCTCGTTGAGAATAGCAAACCTGTATTCGTAGTTTGAGTTGAAGATCACACCATCGGTTTCTTTAACCGCGGTTTTACTTTCAGGTATTTTTTCATTTTCAGAGAAGTTCGATAGATCATATTGTAGAATTTGACCATTTGGTGCATCGATTTGTGTGAGAACGAATAGTTGATTATCAAATATCGTAGGTATGCTTGAAACTGTATCATTCTCAATGACAGGTACAAAATTCAACGAGCTTGGTTCCTCAGGGTTCACATGAGCAATATGAATATCCGAGCTGATGAATCGATAGCTGCAGACTGCTATCACTGTACTATCCTCGTTAATTGAGAGTAGTGGATGTTCGGTCTTCAGCCTCCCCTCACCAAACACTTTCACGTCCTTTTTGTAATCATCTCCTAGCTTATGATAGTAGACATGATGATAGTAGTTCTCATCTTCAGATGATACTGTGTCTGGCAAAGGGTATCTACTGTAGTAGAAACCTATGTTCTTTACCCAGACTATACTGCACCATTTAGTCTGAGGAATTTTTTCTGCAAGAAGCTTCTTCTTTTCAACATCCATGACATAAAGAACACTTTGTTCTGTGCCTCCCTCTGATGATCCATATGCAATCAAGCTACCATCACTACTTGCTTTAAACCAGTCAATCGCGACGAGTGCATCTTTAGAAGCTTCAAGTGGATCAAAAAGCACTACTCTCTGTCCATTGTTTCCATCTTGATAACAAAGTGATGGTTGATTCTTACCTGCAGCTCTAAAGAAATAGAAGAATCTGGGACCATTCTTAGTCATTACAACCTCAAATGGAGCAGCCTGAATGTAATCATATAGGAATAAGTCATGCATTCTCTTCTTGACAATTTCTTTTCCAGAATATTCATCAAGGATTGAAACTGTCAATTTATTTTGTTCATCAACCCACTCGAGCACCTCACTCGAGGATGCATCCTCAAGCCAACGATATGGATCTTCTATAGTAATCCCGTGTATCTCTTCTACAATATTCTCTCTTCGCGTAACTGGATATTCATCTCCCATATACTTCTCCCTCGAATTACAGAATCAACCCATACTCGTGAAATAAGTCTTTTCAAAAATAGAGAGAATGTGGTGGGGACGGGGAGATTTGAACTCCCGATCGACGAGTGTCTTCGTGCAACGGGTAGATATTGACCCCGTGTCTTCAGGACTCGAAATGAGCCCAGATCTGGAGCCCGTTACCATACCGGACTAGGCCACGTCCCCGGTGTTGAGAGTGAAAAACAGGAGTTGGGTTAAGAAGTTTTTGTTGATTGTATCAAAGAACTAGGGTGACGCTCTTTCATGAACTTTAGTCTGCTCTTAATTGGTTTTGTATATCTTAGTGCCTATTAAACAACCCAATAGAATGGAATTGTTTTTCTTTATTCTTGCAGGAATTTGTTACATTTAGCTAGTGAATTTGCAATTCTCTCGAGTTACAACGTCTACACTCCAATTACACTTAATCATGGTGAGTGTGATTATGCAATGATACCAGATATTAGCCCAAGTGTGCCGGAACCGTGGTAATCCTGTACAAATTCATTATCATCAGCCAATTCTTCATACATTAAACCACAATCATTGTCCCCAAAGAGGGGGCAATAATAATTCTTTTACAAGTAGTAACTGAAAATAGATGAATGATGGACAATTCTAAATAGTGTGCCCTAATGAGTAAGTAACATATTCCGCGAAGGAGTACTTACATTTGTCTGCACCTGATAACAAGAAAATACGTGTATGGATTAATGGAAATTGTACAACCGGTTCATTACTCGTTGATCATAGAGGCATATCCATCAAACTAGATTCAGGTGAAACTATTTCGAGTAACAATCAGCAAGTTATTCTTTACGAAATGTCGAAACAGTATGTTATTGGAATGAATGACAATTCTCAGTCACAGTTTCTGGAAGATCCAATCAAAATAAAATTACAACCACATTCACAGACTTTTCGAAAATATAACACTCAAGGAGGCCAGTATATAGAGGATATCTTCCCTCCATCTTCACTTGGTTTCTATGGTAGAATGAAACATGGACAAGAGAAGTGTTTCTACATTGTACAAGAAACATCTCTTGTTTCTAAACTGTGGCTTACGATTGCAAATCCAATTACTGGCGAAATATACGAATCCCATACAATTTTCCCATATGAGGCGGAATCTCTCTCTCTAATTGATAGTCAAGAATTTAGAGGGATTTGGTATCAAACAATTTGGTCAGCAATACCTGCTTCAGAAAAGGAAGAGATTCTCAGTATCTTGGAAAGTCCTTCTGTTTCTTGGGAAGAACTGGCCAAGGTACTTGGAGATGTGTCCATACCAAACCTACAGCTAGGAAACACAATGAAGGAAACTCTTTCACCGCTTATTCCAAAATCATTCCCTGATATGGTTAAAGAACAACTTATGTTGTTTCTGACTTTAATTTTAAAAAATAAAATTCCAACAGAGGATCCAATCAACTACCTGTACAAATTCTGGCAATTTCCAATCCTTGGAGCATTATTAGAGGGTCATCTGATGTTTATGGCTGATAATATTGATTGGCCTCCATATCTGAAACTATTAACTCTGTCAGAAAGGAAAGACTTGATTGCGCCTACTAGAGCAATTGCTGAAGATATACAAAAAAGTCCTTGGCTCCTTTTTTGGCAGAAAATTGTTGAGAGATTACCGAATTGGATGGATATTGCAGTAGATATTGTAGACGACCTAACAAAGAAAGGGAAGATAATTAGTAAACTACCAATAGCTGCTACTGCAGCAAAGAGATCGTCAACAGAATGGAAAAAGAGACTTTCTCTATTGATTTATGAACTCAGAATTTTAGGTCGAGTCAATCAGAGGGCATTAGGTCTTTCAAAGTTAGTTTATCTTGGTGCAGCATACAGATGGCCTCATAGACATATGGAGTTCATTACTCGTCTAGGAAGAGCAGGTGATAATACTCCTTATCTCCATGTCATGGTTATGCCTCCAGCAGCAGCAATTCAGGTAAAGAGAGCTTTACCAAATGTAATTGATGTGGACCTGACAGCACGAACTTCTAATATTGCACTCTTTGACAAGAAAAAGAAAACTTGGGAGATTCCAACTGATAGAATTTTATCCTCTATTGAAAAGACAAGTTCATTCAGGAAAATAACAAGCCAATTTCGGATTGGTACGAATGTTGGTAGTTATCGTATTAATCAGGAAGAAGCAAAAGCAATAGATCTCGCAGCAGAGGGAATCAGATTAGCGGGTCTAGAAAGAGAAGAATATCTCGCGCCTTGGGGGTTCAATAGTAAAAGAGTTCAGAATCTATTGACTGACCTCTCAGACAGGAATATAATTCAGCTTATTTATGAAGCATCAAATCAGAATCTTATTTCACTAGCTACAGTTATTCATGGGCCTCCAGAGAGGGTGACCTCGATTAGTAGTGCGTTCCTTGATTTTACACCTACAACACTCATGATGCTTGGGGATGATGGGAAACAATCTATCCTTCTAACAAGATTGCCAGAAATGTCTGCATATGAACTAGCTTCAAAATTACCTCCATTGGGAATGGAACATGGACTAACCATACGATGCTTGAGACCCTTAACTTTCCAGAGCTATACTCACAATCTATACCAGCGTCTCTTGAAAAAAGACGGAACTTGGGACGATGATGTGAGTGCCTTCCTTTCCCAGGCCAGGTCCAAGCGTAAAGAGTTGTCAAAGAGCAATGCTTAAAACCAAATGTAGAAAACCATCGTCTTGATGGCGGCCATAGTACTGAGGGTTCACCTGATCTCAGCCGAACTCAGAAGTTAAGTCTCAGAACGTTGTGGAAAATGTGCACTGCGCGAGCGTGTGACAAGTCCACGAGCTGCCACATTCTTCTTCTTTTGATATTTTTGAAAATGTAGAGATAGAAGCCATTAAAAGAATACAAAATGCAGTGGATTTGATTTTCATGCAGATAGGATTCATAACCGATTTCAACTGGATTTTCCAGTTTGTCTTCCTCGCATTTATCATACTAATGAGCCTATACGGAGCAAAATTCCAGATATGGCAAATGTTGAAACAGGTAGAGGTAGGATTGGCAGAGATGAAACGTATGTTTGTCGAGTCACGACAGACAGCGATAGAAACCTTCAAGGAATATGGACATTCTGAGGAGGAAGTCGCCAAGGAATTGGATCAGTTCATGGACTACTTTACAATTATGCCGGTAGATCTTGACCCAGCAGGAATCTTGAAGAGGCTCGACCATCTTCTCGATGTACGCAGAGATAGATTCCAAGAGTTCGTTGAGGAGCTCGCACCCGAGTCAAATGAGAGCATGAATCAAAATCTTGAGAACACACTTGAAGTCACTCAAGTGCTAGGACTCATCTACCGTATTGTCAGACACTTTTACATCTTGGGAAAGAAGACTGGTAGTCAAATAGCGGTTATGCAGATTCATATGCTGATGCCAGAACTACTACGACTAGCCAAGGCATACTTTGATGCTATTGGTGCATTTTCACAGGGTAAACCTATCGGAGATGGAATAGGACCATTGGTCATCACTAAATTCGCACGAGAATTTGGTGCAACTCCGGAGAGCTACACCCATGAGATTTCAAAAGAAGTTGGATACTATACCGTAGAAACTGAAGGACGTACTGTCTATGCCCTAAGAGCTACTGGACCTGGAGGAACCGTAGGGAAACCAGGGTTTGGTGTGAAGAAGCTTATGGAGAAGCACGGGAAGAAGATATCACGAATTATTACTATTGATGCTGCACTCAAGTTTGAGGGTGAAGAAATTGGAAGAGTGGCGGAAGGTATAGGTGCTGCAATTGGAGACCCTGGTCCAGAAAAGTATGCTATAGAACAGGCTGCAACTGAGTACGGAATTGGAATAGAGGCTATAGTCATTAAGGAAGATGAAGCTGTAGCGGTAGGTGTGATGGATAAGAAGATACTCGATACAGTTCCTGAAGTGATTGAACGTATCAAGTCTGTAATCCTGAAACGAACAAATCCTGGAGAAAGTATCATCTTAGCAGGAATTGGAAATACAATCGGCATTGGTCTATGAGGTGAAAAGAAGTGGGATTGATATCAAAACTTATTGGAATTGCATTAGCAACAGTTGGATTCGTACTCCTGTTCTTTGGAATGAATGATACATCATCATTGTCATACGTGTATTCATTCTTGGGTCTACTTGTCATGGCAATGGGATTTGCTCTATTAACTGCAGGGAAACCAAAAGAAGAGAAGCTTCCACCACCGACAATTACAGAGATTAAATGCAACGATTGTGATTTCAAGGAGATACGTGATTTCAAGAAAGGAGATTACATTCTCAAAACTGTCGAAGAAGCATGTCCCAAGTGTCAGACTGAAATGACAATTGAGGGTGTATACATGATTCGAGAAGAGACACAAAAGTACAATGTCTAAGTCCGTCCAGTTAGAACAACTGGACCATCTTCTGAGATGAAGATCGTGTGCTCGGTCTGACTAACGGGTCGAGCTTTCTTCTCTATCTGCATTGGAAAGCCACGAATCACCTTTTCTTTTATGAGCATTCTAATTTCTTCAACTACATCAATCTTCTTGCTTGCTGTGCCAATCCATCGAGATGCAAAGGGTAATGGACCATATTTTTCCCGTAGGTATTTTCGTAGTTTCTCTGTGGTCCCTTCCAGAGTCTTGTCAAGGCCTGTATTTGCAAATATGTAGACAAAATCACTGTCAATTACAGTCCCGATACCACTGGTAGCGAAGGGCTCAATTGCATAGTATTCACCAATCTCAACAGTAGGGGTTCCTCGTTTCTTGATATTGGGAACTTGTTTTCCAGCATGTAGATTATAGCGTTTAAGGCTGTGACCTGATAAGTTGGAGATTGGCAGAAGACCGTATTCTTTTATTACACGCTCAATAGTTGCACCGATTTCTCCTAGAGCGATACCTGGATAGATAGTTCCAATAGCCTCAGAAAGAGCATCTTCTGTGGCTGCGACAAACCCCTCAAGGGTTCCGTCAATATCAACAGTCAGTGCAGTATCAGCTATATGGCCATCTACATGAACACCAACATCTAGTTTAACAAGTCCAAATTCAGGAACTTCACTCTTATCACCTCGTGGAGAGGTACTATGTGCAGCTATATGATTGATTGAAACATTGCAAGGAAATGCAGGAATTCCCCCATATTCCCTGATTTTCTTCTCAGCTGTTGAACAGATCTTGATGATGCTAGCTTTTGGTTCAATCATCGCACTGATTTCTTTGAGAACTTTCGCGGCTATTTTGCCTGATTTGACAGATGCAGGATTGGGACTGGTGACCACAGTAACACCTAGCACATGAAAAATCTTAGTTGCTCTTAAGCGGTTCCATGACTGCTACTATACTTCATTATCACGACGAGTAGAAACAATGGCCCCTGTAGGACCAACAAAGACACTATGTTCAAACTGAGATACCATGCCATCCTTACCCTCATAGAGTACGGGATAACCATGAATGGCACCAGCACGCTGCAACGCCTTGATAGCCACATTAGCATCAACTCCAGTGATTTTACCGTGTAGCCAACGTCCAGCCCAGGGTAGAGTCTTGAACATCTGTCTGGCAGCATTGCGAACTCGGAGCGTATCGCGATCTAGCTTCTTCTTGTTCTTCATATTGTTTGAGAAAATGTATGCATATGGACCACTTTTAATTGTACCATTACCATTGGTCGCAAACGGTTCAATTGCATACGTTTCACCGAGATTCATTGTTGAAGAAACCTTCATCCCAACATTAGGGACATTCTTTCCTGCATGAAGTGTCCATGGTTTAAGCTGATGGCCTGATAGTTGATGTATTGGTTTCAGTCCTTGTTTTTTGATAGTACTCTCGATTACTCGACCAACCTCACCTAATCTAACATTAGGTCGGACAGTTTCTATCGCGGCCTCAAGAGCATTCTTTGCAGCAACAATATATTTTTCGTATGATCCATCCAAATCAACAGTGATTGCTGTATCAGAGATGTACCCATTGACATGTGCTCCAATATCGACCTTCACAAGTCCTGTATTCGGGAAAACCTTTGTATCAGAATGAGGGCTAGTGTAATGTGCAGCTTCCTCATTTATTGAAACATTGCAAGGAAAAGCAAGACCATTGGCACCAAAAGCCATTATCTTTTCTTCAGCAAGTCTACAGATTTTGAGTACTTTCACTCCGGGTTTAACCTTACTCTCAATGAAACTGAGGACTTTGCCTGCAATTTTCCCGGCCTTCATAAAGTCTGGATGTGGTTTATCTCCCATATTCAGTCACTGCATATTTAGTCAGGTTTAGGATGTATTTAAGTTTCAGATTGGTACGTTCATTGTCATTGTCGAAACATAGAAGTGATATGTTTGCAGGAGAATATTCGTTAGGAGATTATAGACCATGAAGGTTACATACCTTGGACATGCTTCATTCAAAATAGAATCAAATGGGAAAACGGTCTATGTAGATCCATGGCTTAATGGACCTACTTCACCGATTAAAGTTAAGGATGTTGAGAAAGCAGATTTAGTTCTTGTAACTCATGACCATGGAGACCATGGATATCAAGAGGCCGTTGAGATATGTAAGAAAACAGGGGCATATTTCATTGCAATCAACGAACTTGCAATCCAAGCTAAGTCAGAGGGTCTCGAAAATGTTCATACTCTGAATATAGGAGGGAGTATAGATGTTGGAGGAGTTGTGGTTACACTTGTACAGGCCTTTCATTCCTGCGGAGTAGGTGCTCCAACTGGATTCATAGCTAAGTTCCTCAACGGTTCATTCTATCATCCAGGAGATACAGGTTTGTTTGCAACTATGGAATTATTTGGTGAGTTATACAAACCTGAAGTCTTTTTCTGCCCAATTGGATCTTACTACACAATGGATATCCATCAGGCAGCAGTGGCAACAAAGCTTCTGAAACCGAAAGTCGTCATTCCTATGCATTATGACACATTTCCAGCAATAAAGGCAGACCCAAAGGAGTTTGAAAAATTGGTTGCTGAAAAAAGTCCAGGAACAAAGGTCAAGATAGTAGCACCAGGTGAGTCAGTAGATATTGTATTCTAATGAGATAGTCGATGATTAAACATCCTCATCCAAAAGAAATTGTATGAGCTAATATACCCCTATCAATATGTAATATCATGAAAGGACTAGGTATGTGGACTAGGTCAGTTGTTCGTGGAACAACCTATCGACGTGCGCGACTGAAAGCCCGAAAGAAGAAGCCTTCTTCCAAAGGGAAGTCCTTACTCTCCAAGAAGGAACCATCATCAGGTTCTGGGGAGTCCGCGGCTGTTCACTTTGTCCAATCGGACCTTGTCAG
>JABCTV010000038.1 GCA_018238205.1 Candidatus Thorarchaeota archaeon | reverse complement strand
CAGAGAGAGAGTATATGTGTGAACAGTGTGGGCTAGTGATCGACAGGGATCTCAATGCTGCACTGAATCTGGTCGCCGTCAGTTTGCCGGAGACTGAAAACGCCTGCGGAGAGGAAGTAAGACATAGCAAATCTTCCGAGATTTGCAATGCAGCCTCAATGAAACAGGAACCGAACATCATCCCGGACTCGATGTCCAGGAATGTCTAGGTTTCGGGGAACGGGATATGATTGAATTACCTTATGACGATGAATCGTTTAGCTTTGCGTTTTCACAGAACTCTATCTGCCACCTTACAAAGAAAGATACAATGATCGCCATCAGGGAGATGGTTCGTGTTTTGAAACCTGGCGGATATATGTTCGTGGACTTCATGTCCACAGAATCCTCATATTATGGTAGTGCATCATTAGGAAAGGAAGTAGGTACTGGTGAGTATCAATACATTGACGATGATGGCGACACAGTACTACACTGCTTTCATAATGATAGCGAGCCTGACAAATACTTCACAGGAATGAAGGTTGTACACAAAGTAAAAACAATCTCAGAGAATCTGAACGGACCCGCGCTCAATGTCGATGTTAGAATAGAGTATTATGCGACAAAACCCGTTTAATCGGATTCTCTAAATAAGTGGATTATCAGTACTTGATTACATGTTAGACGAGGATAGCATCAAATAGAGAATATGTTACTAAGGCTCACCTCAACAGGTTCATATTGTTTCGTACTTGAGATTTTGTAGGAGCGGAGTTGTCGTCCACCTATGATATCTAACAAGATTGGCTTTGTCGCAATAATTTTCTGTGCACTACTTCTTACTCAGGTGAGTAGTAGTCCCACTATATCTACGAACACCTCAGATAGAATTTCCATGGTTTCCAGCGAAACT
Organism: Candidatus Thorarchaeota archaeon; assembly: GCA_018238205.1. Classification (GTDB taxonomy): domain Archaea; phylum Asgardarchaeota; class Thorarchaeia; order Thorarchaeales; family Thorarchaeaceae; genus SMTZ1-45. Next base: position 20,492 of record JABCTV010000038.1, on the reverse strand, counting down.
TTAGAAACATCATTTGAGAATATTATTCCTGAAAGTTCCCTCTCAGCAATAGAAAGTGAAATTGTGGTTCCTGAAGAACTTGGTACCGTGGCTATAGTAGTTGAAAATTCATTATTTTCCAGCATTACTGCCGCAGTTACGCAATATAGACAGGACCTCAATGATACCGGCTATCATACTATTCTCTATACTAATTCAATATCTACTGCTGATGAACTGAAAGCCAATTTATCCAGTTGGTATGACTCTGAAGATTTGCTTGGAGCAGTACTGATTGGTCGATTACCATATGCTCAGTATTATCATCCTGCAAATCCAACTGCTGGATTTTCTGCTGAAACCTTCATTTGCGACCTTTTCTTGACTGATTTGGATGGTACCTGGAGTGACACTAACCCCTCTGATGGTATCTATGATTCTCACAGTTCAACTACCGGCACTGATATCTTCCCAGAGATCTTTCTTGGTCGAATTGACCCCACATGCCTATCTTGGGGTACAAGTGTTGCCGACCATATCAACACATACTTGGCGCGAATTCATGATTACCGAACCGGAGGGGTTACAAGAAATCATCGAGCTTTATTCTATATTGATGATGATTGGATTCCTTGGGCACCCTCATGGTCGAGTGATGCCGCACCTGCTTACTCGACACGAACTCTCGTTTATAGTCCTGGAACCACTACAACTGCCTTGGATTGGGTGAATACTAGAGTTACCCAAGATTATCAATGGGGGCACCTCGCAGCTCACAGTTCACCAATAATGCACTATTTCGGGCCTCTTGGTTCTGGCGAGGGTACAGTAACCTCTGCACAGATACATGCAGCACCACCATCATTCAACTTCTATAATTTGTTCTGCTGCTCAGGTGCCAAATGGAATACTACTGACGACCTTGGAGTTACATACACATTCAGTGGTAGCTATAGCCTTGCATCTATTGGTAGTAGTAAGACTGGAAGCATGTTGGACAATGATGAGTTCTATGGACCTCTTGGCCAGAATTTAACACTTGGCGAAAGCTTGAGAGATTGGTTCTCAGATTCTCTTACTCCTAATGGTGAAGCAGGATCTGCATATCTGGAATGGTACTATGGAATGAATATCATTGGAGACCCTCTTCTATCAATACACTATGACATCACAGTTCAAACTCCGACAATAAATTCAGAATCTCATCCAGATTCGGCAATATGGTATAATAATCCACGACCACAAATCAACTGGACTGTCCCCCCTGAAGTCAATGAAATCGCAGGATATTACTACATTCTGGATCAAAACCCAACAACAATTCCTGTTCAATCTACTGGAACCTATACGACCACCAATGGTACTCTTGCCCCTGAAGATATAGCTAGTGGGACATGGTATTACCACGTAGTTGCAGTTGATTCTGTTGGAAATATTGGTGAAGAAGCTGCTCATTATGTTGTGAAAATCGATGTGACATCTCCTGAAATTGCTCTGATTTATCCTTCTCCTAATGGATATGGTTCTAATAGTACTCTTACTGCAACATGGACTTTCCAAGACGACCATAGCAGCCATGGTAGAACTATTGTTTGGATTGATAGTTCATCCAACATTGTTCATAATGGGTCTGCCTTGGAGTGTGTAATCTCTGGTCTAACAGAGGGGTCTCATGTAATCAATTTAACAACCTATGACGAAGCTATGAATAGGGTAAGCCTCGAATGTACTTTCAACATTGACCTTACTAACCCTGTTCTATCAGTGACAAGTCCAATAGACGGGGATTCAATTGGCACGCATATCACAATTGAATGGGATGTTTCAGATACAGGGTCAGGATATCAACTCTCAGTGATTTATCTCGATAGTTCACTGATTGGTATCACCTATGCACCAAACTCCACGTTCGTGGTTAGCGATTTGAGTTATGGGGAACACGTATTCAACATAACAGTGTATGACTGGGTAAACAACACTGCTTCTGAGGAGATTGTAATTTCTGTACTGCAACAATTACCAGATCCTCTAGTACTGTTATCTGCAGGTGCTATTATTGGATTAGTCATTGGAATTGGTGTTGTGTATAGAAGACGACGATAGAAAAAATGGAGCCATGACAGGATTGGCTGTCATCACTCCAAATTCTCTATAAATGATTAAGGAAGTAGGGTCATTGTGCCAATAGACAAGACCTTCAGGGATACATGGAGAAAAATAGGTCAGCATGAGGGCCATCCGGTATGGCAATTTGAGGATGATGAATCATCAAGGATTCACGGAAGTATTGTTGGAGTAGATTTTTCCCTCTGTTATGGTTGTGCGAAGTGCATCACTGCTTGTCCTACTAATGTGTTCGTAATAGTAACCGATGAAAGAAACCGATCTGTTGTCGATCCTCTAAATGAATCAGAATGTATACTATGTCTTGTCTGTGAAATAGTATGCCCTGTAGAGGCAATTAGCATAGAGAGAGAAGGAGGTTCTGAGGACACACTCAAATCTTTATTACAAAGTTCAGAGTAGTATACTAGCGAGGTCAGGAAGATGTTTGAAGAAGTAATCACTGATGATGAACGAAGGATTAGAGATGAAGTCCGATCATTTGTTCGGGATAAAGTAGACAGAGATATGATTCTTGCAATGGATGGAAAACAGAAGGAGTATCCCTATGAGTTCATCAAAGCCACTGCAAAAGAGAACCTTCTAGGATTGAGATTTCCAAAGGAGTATGGGGGAAGAGGTCTTGGATGGGTTTCTGAGATGCTAGTAGTAGAAGAGATAGGAGTCTTGGGAATTGCACTCGGTTGTGCCTACTCACTTCCAAGCATTGTTGGGGAGGGTATTGCAAAGTTTGGTACTGAGAAACAGAAGAAGGAATATTTGCTTCCTACACTTCAAGGGAAGAAGATTTGTGGTGAGGGACTCACTGAACCTAGGGGCGGGTCTGATTTCTTTGGTACAAATACAACTGCTGTGAAGAAGGGTAATTCGTTTATTATCAATGGAGAGAAGCGATTTGTAGCAGGTGGTGTTGGCGCTGATTACTTTATCATTTATGCAAAGACAAATTTCAAAGCGAAGCCACATGAATCACTTAGTGCTTTTCTAGTGGATCGTGACATGGGAGTCAAGATTGAGGAAGAATACGAGTTGATGGGTTGCCGTGGGATGGGAGCCGCTCGGATTGTGATGAAAGATATCGAGATACCCGAAGCCAATTTGGTAGGTCAACTGGATGATGGAAACGCGGTTTTCAATGCAATGATGGTACCAGAGCGCCTGACTTCAGCTGCTGGCCCAATAGGAATGGGCAGAGCTAGTATGGAGATTGCAGTAAGGTATGCTGACAAAAGAGAGGCATTTGGTCGTGCGATTAAGAGGTTCGAGGGGATCAGTTTCAAAGTTGCTGACTGTACTACTCAGCTCGATGCCGCACGAGGTCTTGTATATCGCGCAGCAAAAAAGGCTGATACTGGTAAATGGTGTCGAAAAGAGGTCTCTCAAGCGAAAGTCTTCGCAACTGAAGCTGGTTTTACGGCTGTTCATGAAGCCATGCAGATTCTAGGTGGCATTGGTTACACAGATGTATACCCAATAGAACGACTGTATCGCGATGCTCGATTGGCAACAATATGGACTGGTAGTAATGAGGTTCAACGCCTAATCGTTCAAAATGAAGTATTTCAAGAGATATTATCTGAGGATCGTACATTGAAACGAGATATTGAGCTTGATACACCTGGAGCTCATAAGACTGAGGAGAAAGTCTATTCAGAAGATCCAAAGAAGTACTATCCTGATTGAAGGTCAGTGCCACTCAAGAAATTTGATACAATACTAAATACTCATATACTTAACTATAATTAATTCTCTTATAGGACCTTTGAGGTTATGAAATGGCTAATTTAGTATGTGAAAAATGCGGAGCAGAGGTTTCTGCACCAGTTCATTGTGGAAAAGAAATGCATATGGAAGGTGATCAACTAGTTTGCTGGATGGGTCCAGCGTGTGGTCATCAGGACATACCAGAACATTGTGGTGAATTTATGGCTCTCAAAGAGTAGTAGAAAATTTGTGGAGCATAGAATTTTGATATTAGATGAGATAATGAAGAGAAAAAGTGGTAGAGCATTTACAAACAAACCTATCACCGATGAGATGCTAAATTCAATACTTGAGGCAGGTCGATGGGCACCATCTTGTGGAAATACACAGGCATGGAACTTTGTTGTACTCCGCGATGCGAATGCTCTTGAGAAGGCTCATGAGGTATTGAGCAAAGGTAATGCTTGGGGAAAATCTGCACCAGTAATAATCCTCGTTACTGCAAAAGAAGATGATGGGTGTCCAGCACATGGATTACCATACTTCGCTATGGATGTTGGATTGGCAGTACAAAATATGTTGCTGCAGGCTGTTCATCTTGGACTCATGGGACATCCAACCGCTGGCTGGAATGAGGATGGGCTCAAAGAAGTGACTGGGATTCCTGATGAATACAGAATTGTCACTGTTGTCTTTTTTGGATATGAAGGTGATTTCGACAATCTGGATGAAAGAACTCAGGAGAACGAGAAGAAACCACGAACTCGAAAAGAACTGTCTGAGATTGTTCATTGGAATGTATGGTGATCCATCACTCAATCCGAAAGTTTAATGATTCAATAATCCCTTGAAAGAGTAAGGATGATATTTGATGCAAGTCACGCCTATGTTAGATATTGCTCTTATGGGAATCCCAGGATTATTCTTGGGGTTAGTAATTGGTTACATGATTGGAGGTATGGCCAATTTAAGATCGGTCGATAGAATTGGTCTGAGTATTGTCATTAGTGGAGTCGGAGGCCTAATTCTTTCACTTGCAATCGGTTTCTTCATTCCAATAACCTCCTTAGTGACAATGTTCATTATTCTCGCCTTCATTGGGGGCAATATACTTGGTCTGGTTCTTAATTGGATTCCTCCAGTTGACTCTGGCCCAATAAATCACATTATCTATGAAGAAGAAGATGATGATGCATTTGATAGAGAGATTGAGGAGGCTCTCGGGGGCAAAGAATAACCATTTTTCTCACTCAAAGACAATCGAATAATATTCTAACAAGAGTTAAAGGGAACTGCTCCGAAAAGACTTCTAATCGGTGTTCCTATGGAGGATTAAGAAGTTGCGAAGGACTCTACCACATTTTCTAGTTTTTATGACAGTGACCTGTTTACTATGGTCCGGAATATTATTACCAGTTCAAGCAGCAGCTCCTGTTGGTTGGAGTGGTGATTCGAATCTAGCATTTCTGCTTGAAGTGAATGGAGTGAATGCTGCCGAGTCTGATGCAGCAAATCCAATTCCTATTGATCTCGCGGAAAACCTTAATTTTTCCATGGATATCTATGCGGATACAAACCTGACTATACTTAGCTACACATTCACCATGTCCTATCTGTATATGCCGATAATTAATCAGGGAGATGATCTGAGTGCTTTTATTTTGGCAAACACTACCATACTTGGTTTTGTTGACGAATCCATTTCCCTTGCTTCTCTACTGAGTTCTGGACTTGGTCTAATCTCTGGTACGATAACAGGTGCTTTCGCATTCACATACCAAAACTCTACCGGTGTGAATGCAACAGTAAGTGAAAATTTCGTTCTTCATGTTGGACCGACTGGAACTGGAGCAATTCTCTCAATTAGTGGACTGATAACCGCTGGATTTACTATCATGTCAATATTCACCTTGATATTGGCATTAGATGAGTTCCAGAGGGGAATTTTTGCAGCTCGCAAGCTTCGTGGAGCGAAGAGAGGTTCTGATGTTGGTATCTTCCCACGTGCTGTCGTACTTAGAAGAAAACCAAAGAAGAAAGGCAGTGAGCAAATCGACAAGGCAGAACTCACTCGTCGTGTCAGTGAAGCTGCTAGCAATGCATGGGACAATAAACGCTGTCCAAAATGCGGCAAGAAATGGAAGAAAGATGCACCAACATGCGGTAAGTGCGGCATTGATACTTCTTCTGCAATTACATACTTCTCAGAAGATATCGCTGAATATGCTCCAAAGGCTCTGGTTGTTATCAAACCTAAATCTAAGGTGACAGTTGGCAAGCTTGGTAAGCGTTTAAAGTTAAAGCCAGACAAGGCTGGTGCTCTAGCGGCTGCCCTGGTCGATATGGGTATACTTCAGACAAAAACTGTGAAGGTTCCTCTGAAGAAGGTTGCATTTTCAGGGATGACCTTAGCTGGTTCCTATTGGTCATGGATGCAGATAATTTCAGGTGCAACTCCTGATTTGTTAACAATTTTTCTTACCACAACCGCAGGTCTTGTCGTATCCGTAATAATAGGGTACTTCATGAACTTCCTTGCACGAGTTCCTAAATTAGGATATGATTAGTTTAATCTGGAATGTGTCGAGTCTTCGTTTTGGGCTCGACACCCCTCCATACTAATTATCGTCTATCCTTTCAATACATATATCACATATTCTGTCAAATTCTTGTTTGCCAGAAAACCCAAAATATTCTTCCTGGATTTGAGTATACGATGAAAAACCTAGATGAGTACAAGACCACTTGGGAAAATGACGAAGTTCATGTAGATGTTCCATTCAGTGCTGCTGGTGTAGGTACAACCATAGTATTGACTTCGAAATTCACTGGAAAAATAATGCTTCTGGATGTTGGAGATGGAGCAGTTAGGGATCTTCTAATTTCTCTTGAGAGTTCTGAATTCATCAATGAAATTGACCTCATTGCAATTTCTCATGGACACTTCGATCATGTTGGTGGGCTCTATACATTGTTTGGGTTCATGAGGATGTTGGGTCGAGAAAAACCACTCAATATCATCATTCCTCCAAATTGCAAGGAAGCAATTGAGATAATCAAGGGGTTCAGAGAACTACATCAAGAAACACTACCTTTCAAAATATGGTATCATGAAATCTCCCCCGGCTCAGATTTTGATACTGATTTCTTCAAGGTTAAGGCGTATGAAGTTGAACACTATTCGTTAGAACATGCAACAGAAACAGAGATTCTGGAACCCGCCCATGGATATAGGGTTCAGATTGGTGGAACCGTAGTAGCATATACGGGTGATACTCGCTTATGTCCAGGTGCAGAAGAGATTGTAACTGACGCTTCACTTGCAGTCATCGAAGCAACACATCTTGAAACTCCTAAATCAACTAGGCGCGTTCACCTCTCTGTTGAGGAAGCAAAGACATTGGGTGCTCTTGCTAAGGAGTTTATGCTGATTCATTCCATTCCAAAATTGAAGTGATTCTTGTTAAAACAAGCCACTAGTAATCCAGAATATTCCAATAGCAAAAACAGCTGAAATTGGGACAGTCACTACCCAAGAGATGAGAATGTCTTTCACCTGTTTCATCTGAATTGGTGTTGCTGAAATCCAACCTACTGCAATTAAAGCGGCAACTAGTACGTGGGTACCACTCAAAGGAAATCCTAGAAGGGTTCCAATAAACATGATAACTGCAACTGAAATACTGGCTGAGAGAGCTGATGATGGTGAGAGAGTTACCACTTCTGTTGCAAGTGTTTTGATTACTTTTCTTCCGACTACAATCAATCCGATAGCCATCCCTATCCCGCCTACGAGGAGGGGAACCAAGTACCTAGGAATGATAATGTATCCCAAATCGTAAACTCCTTGGAACTCAGGTAGAACAACTAGAGGTGCAATAGCATTGGCTACATCGTTTCCTCCCCTGCTTAGAGAGGTCAATATCAAAAATGCAGCAAGAAGATATGACGCAATTCTTTCTTGTCGTTCAAGAGCATTGAATCCTTTTGCACGTTCTTGTATACGTCTGACGACTGCAAAAATTCCCGCTGAAAATACGAACCCAATTAGTGGCGATAGGATCCATCCTGCAAACACCTCAAAAACTACATACCAATCGATAACCCCTATTCCCCACTCAGAATACCCAACTACTGGGGCAAAGATTGCTACTCCAAGAACAGAACCTACAATACATTGAGTTGTGCTAATTGGTAACCCCTTTGAAATTGAAGCTATAAGTAACCATATTGCCATAGATATCAGGATAGCAAAGACCATATCTATTGTGAGTATCATTGGCTCGCTACCGCCACCCACTAGATCTGAGCCAACTTTTTCGGATACATTGCCACCTAAAAGAACCGCTCCAATAACTGTGGTAATGCCACCAATGATTACAGCTGCTCGAACTGTGAAAACATTCGCTCCAACAGCTGGAGCCATAGCTTCATCGTTACCTCCAATTGAAAAGGCAACAAGAAAACTGATGACGAGCAAAGCTCCTAGAATCAAAGGTTCCAATTCAGAAGATCCTCCGATTAAGTATGCCTAACTGCAATGGTTCGAATGAAATCCCCAGTTTCTTCTGCTGTGATTGCAACTCTCAGAATCCGTTCAGAGATTGCACGAAACAAAGTGACCTCTTTTGAACTGAAGTCATCATCATTAAAGAGCCGTTCAAGCAGATCGAATTGAAGATCTCTTGCCTCCTCTCTAACTTTATCTATTTTTAGCGTATATTCCACGGACTTTTCAAAGTCTGTAAAGAGATACTTGATTGCATCTTGCAGTAAGTCTGTGCAAATCCATCCCTTTTCTGCAATCTTATGGATTTCCTTCGGGGGCTTATACTTACGACCAATCAGCATCATCCTAACTGCTTCTTCTGCAGCATCAATAACACTATCCATGTGGATTACAAGTTGATGACGGTCTTGAGTTTGTTGAGGTAGATATGCCCTCTTTGAGAATATTTTTTCGAAAAGTTCATCCTTAACCTCATCAGCTTCACGCTCAAGAGAAATAATCTCTGATTCGAGGTCATTCAAGTGTTTTTTCTTACCATCACGCCAATCATCTGCACACACGTTTAGCTTAGCGCTAGCTGATTGAATTGCCTTGCTTAGTTTAAGGAGTAGCTTGTCAGCTTCCTTTTGAAGTTCCTTATCACCAAGCCCGAATATCTTTGAGAACGTTCCCATTTGTCTAACCACCTTGACAAATCTGAAATGAATCTGGTATTAACACTCAAACGTAGTAAAAGGAACAAATAGACCTTGCGACAGATGACAAATCTAGGAATTTGATTCAAGGACAGCTCGAATTCTGACTATTCCCGCTCCAATCTTCTTCTGTTTTGCAATTCTGAACTTTCCAAGAACTGCAGTGGATTTTACATGAGGTCCACCACAGAGTTCTAGACTGAACTCTCCAATATTGTATACCGAAACTTCCTCACCATAATTCTCTTTGAAAAAGGCAAGTGCACCTTTTGCAATTGCATCATCGTATTTCATGAATGATTGCTCAACTGCAATATCTTGAGCAATTACATCATTAATCATTTTTTCTACCTGTTCTACCTCATCAGGAGTCAGTTTCCTTGAGAATGTGAAGTCAAATCTGAGTCTCTCATCAGTGATATTGCTACCGTTCTGTGTTACTTCTTTTCCAAGAACTTTTCTTAGTGCAGTTTGGAGAAGGTGGGTTGCAGTATGAAGCTTGGTGATTTCCTCACTATGGTCTGCTAACCCGCCCTTGAATTTACCCTGGGTTGCAGTCCTTGATTTTTCTCTATGCTCCTCAAACTGCTTCGTAAACTGCTCCATATCTATAGCAATGCCTCTCTCTTCTGCTAGGTCTCTTGTCATCTCTAGAGGTAATCCAAAACTTGTGAAGAGCAGAAATGCGTCTTGTCCTGTGATTGTATTTGATTCTTGGAATATTCTATCGAATCTTCGTAAAGCTTTGGTGAGTGTCTTCCTGAACTTCTCTTCCTCTGCCTTGAGATTTTTAACGATAAACTCTTGATTTCGCTCTACCTCTTTATAGACATCTTTGAACATGTCAACTACAAGATCTGTGAGTTCTATCATAAAGCCTGTTCCAATATTCAGTCTATCTGCACTATGAATTGCTTTTCTTAGAAGACGTCGAACAATGTACCCTTGCTCGACATTAGATGGACCAACCTGTCTGTCATCCGCCATTATCATGATAGCAGATCTTACATGGTCCGCAATGATACGAATTTGGGTATCTTCTTCTTTTGAAAACTCCTCCATCGATGAGAGTTCTTTGATTTTTTCAATTAATGGTATGAAGGCTTCTGTATCGAAAACTGATGGGACTCCCTGAAGCATGGCAGCTGTTCTCTCAACACCCATTCCTGTGTCAATGCTCTGCTGCTTGAGAGGAGTGTATTTTCCATCTTCGCTCTTGTTGTACATCATGAAGACATCGTTCCAGACTTCAACAAAATGACCGCAATGACATCCAGGTCGACAATCAGGCCCGCACTTTGGTATCTCATCAACCTCAATGAACATCTCTGAACATGGTCCACAAGGACCACTATTACCTGCTATCCACCAGTTGTCCTCTTTTCCTAAGAAGTATATGCGCTCATCTGGGATACCTACGCTTTTCCAGACCTCTGCGGCTTCATCATCTCGGGGAGAGTCTTCATCCCCTGCGAATATAGTGACTGACAGCTTATTCGGGTCAAATCCTAACCATTTCTTTGACGTGAGAAACTCGTAGCTCCATGTGATTGCTTCTTTCTTCCAGTAATCCCCAAGGCTCCAATTACCAAGCATCTCAAAGAAAGTAAGATGAGTTGTATCACCTACATCTTCAATATCTGTTGTACGAATACATTTCTGAACATTGGTGAGTCGTATTCCTTCTGGATGTGTTTGTCCTAAGAGATATGGAACCAAAGGGTGCATTCCTGCAGAAGTAAACAGTACCGATGGATCATCCTCAGGAAACAGTGATGCTGAAGCAATAACTGAATGCCCTTTCTCTTTGAAAAATTTTAGATAGATACTTCGCAATTCACTGATTTTCATTTTGGACCAACTCTTTGAATAGCAATTAGAGTGGTCATTTCGTGACTGATTTTAATGCTTTCGAAGGATACGAATTATGAGAATTAACTAGGTTAAAATCAGACCGGTAGGAGTCATCCTAAACTTCCTTAGTCTATCTGATACCCACGGATATTTGTCTAACCAGTCTAAGAATCTATCATTTGATACGATGTCTGCATTTCTTTTCTGTGCAATGTCAAAGATTTTCAAATCATCATTTGTTCCTCGAGGAGCACGGACCACATCCATTTCGTTCATCAATGTGATTAATGCATCAGGATGGTCTATTTTGTGGACAAGAGCTGCTGAAATTACGAATACTGGTTTGTATCCTCCGTTGGCAAGACTTCGTTGAGCTAGTAAGATGTTGCTCACTTGTGGTTTTCCGTTTGGTGAGAGGTGATATGCAACATTGTTTCCATCAACAATAACAGTCTTTTTTCCTCTTTGAGGTTTTTTGATTGTTGCTGAACGAGTTCGCTCACGACATCTCTGGATATGCCTATCAAGGACATCACGATTGAAGAGCCTATCACAATGCGGACACCGAGCTCGTTTTGGCAAATTACAGAACCTCTTGTTTGCTGATGTTGATTTTCGCTAATGATACCGTATAAAGTTAGAGTCTTTGACAAAAAGAGCAAAATGTCAAAAATGCGCATTTCGGTCACTAACTAAAGATAGTTAAGTACATTTTGTAACTACTATTTGGCGTCTTGTTTCCGTAGTGTCGTCCTCCCGGCGGCCATTAAGCGGTGTCCGGACGCCACCTCTTTTTGATTCAAATCAGTAATATCATTAAATAGAGCCACCCTGTTCCGATAAGTAGATGGATTATTGCCATAGGTGTTGCAATCTTAGCGAATGCTTTGAAACTAATTGGATCATGCTCATCCTCAGACATAGCCATAGCAAGCAAGTTTGCTGGAGCTCCGATTGGTAGTAAATAACCTCCCACGTTCACGGCAAATATCAGAATCGCAGGAAAGACCGGTGTGACTGCTGCCAGATTAGCAGCAATAGGTGCGAGAATAATTGAAACAGGTATGTTGTCAATGATTGCAGAGAGTATCGCAGGAACCCAAACGAGAAATGCAACTGCACCACCAGTATCTCCTGCTACAACTACACCAACGGCGGTTCCAATATCATCAATAAAACCAACAATCTTCAGTGCTGCCACAAGCCCGAAGATGCCAATCAGGAAGAAAACTGTATTCCAGTTGATTTCCGCTAGAATGTTCTCAACACGTTCCCGTGTCATCAAAAGTACGGTGAATGCAACAATAATGGCAACCAAAGGTGGTTCAAGACCGGATCCTTGTCCAAAAGTGAAGGCGAGAGTCAATATTGCTATTGCTATAAGTGAAAGGTAGAAATCACTTCTTGATTTAATCATGTGTTGTGGTACTACTACAAAGACCTCGTCTACTATCTCTTCTTCGGTATCAATGAGTTGGTCCTTGAAGATTCTATGCAAAATAAAGAGCGTTACAATCAGCAGGATTACTGATAGAGGCATAAGAATAACAAACAGAAAACCTGCATCAAAGCCAAGAACACCTGCTCGATACACTTCTTCTGCAATAACCAGATTTGGGACAGCACCAACAATTGATGGGATTGAAGCGAAATTACAAGTAATTGCTTCACCTATCAAAAATGGTTTGAAGTCTATCTCCATTGCTTTACACACCTCAATTGTAAGAGGTCCCATAATCAATATTGTTGAAGTTGTATCAAAGACTATAGACACAAAGAAGACGAAGACAATGAACACAGTGAACAGACGTTTTGTATCGCCTCCCGTTGGTCTTGCTAGAGTTAGTGCAATATATTGAAACATTCCAGAGTGACCCGCAACTGATACAATCGCCATCATTGATATGATGAATAGTATCGTACTCCATTCAATACTGTGAACTAACGTGTTGAAATTTGTACCATAACCCCAAAGAACAAGACCTGCGACCCCCATTCCAGTCATAGACATTGCGGCTCGATTTACCTTCTCAGTTGAGATGGCTAGATACGCACCAATGAATACTATGATGACGAGAGTTCCCACGGGTTCTTGCATGTTCTCACTTCATTTGTTCCATTTTTTACTATCTGTTGCACACATCCACTGTGCAACTATAGATGCTCTTAATGATAGCTATCCGAAGAATAGCATATTGATTAGTACTAGGTATACACTTCCAATTGTCAGATGGATAAGTCCTAACAGTGTTCCAATTTTCACAAACTCGATAAATGAAATCCGGTCATGTTCACGCTCTGATAGTCCTATAGCGACCATGTTTGCGGGCGAACCAAGAGGTGTGAAAATATAGCCACCAATGTTCACAGCAAATATTAGTGCAAGAGGAAGAACTGGAGTCAATCCGCCGAACTCTACTGCAATAGGTGCAAGTACCGCCGATACAGGTAGATTGTCTAAGAACGCAGAAAGCATTGCTGGAATCCACATAAGAAACACAATAGCAAAATTGGCGTCATTACCTACGATTGGTTCTATAGCATCAGCCAATGCATCAATAAGACCTGTTATTTCGAGCGCACCTACCAGACCAAATAAGCCTACCAGAAAGAAGACAGTAGGCCAACCAACCTGGCTAAGGAACTCGTTTGCTCGTTCATGTGCCAAGAGGAGTAAGAATCCTGCTACGACAAGCGCAATCAATGGTGGAACTATACCAAAAAACGGTCCTAATGCAAAACCAATAACTAAGAAGACGAGAGCCGCTGCAGAGATATTGAAGTCCCATCGGTCTTTAATCATAGTCGCAGGATCAATCGAGAAAACCCTATCAATTCTAACATGGTCTGTTTCCCCAAATGTTGAGCCATACCATCTCAGTAAGATTGGTAGACTAACAAGAAAGAGAATGATTGAGAGCGGCATCATAACTATGAAGAGAAACCCTGGATTTAGATTTGTTTCACCTGCAATTACGAGATTCGGTACTGCACCAACAATTGATGGAATTGACGAAAAATTACATACGATTGCCTCAGAAATTAAGAACGGTTTGAAATCAATTTCAAGAGCTTTGCAAATCTCAATAGTGAGAGGCGCAGCTATGAGCATGGTTGAAACAGTATCAAAAAATAGACTGATTCCTGCTACGAAAATAAGAAACGTGATGAAAAGTCTTCTGTGGTCGCCTTTACTTCTTGCTGCAATTCTCAATCCAATAAACTGGAATAATCCTGAAGCAGCAGCTATTCCTACGATTATACTCATAGCAATGATGAAGATAATGGTGGTCCAATCGATGTGCGCTATGAGTACTGAAAATTCCACTCCCCCATAGTCAACACCAGTAAGAACATAAATTTCCCAAGCGATGTATAGGATCACACCTACAATTGCCACGCCTAACAATGACATCGCAGTCCGATTCACTTTCTCTGTGGAAATGAGAATGTATGAACCAATGAAGACAACCAAGACTGCTCCAGAAATATTGTGAAGTGTAACCATATAGCCCGCAATGATAGTCATAATGACGACACCAATTGCGGCGATGATTTCCCAACCCGGTTTCTTCATTGTATTAATCACATCTTTGGTTCTCTCTGATTTACCCATAGAACAGAGTGAATGGAGCAATTGCAACTCCTGCTCATTAATGTGTCGAGTTAGTGCCTTGAAGCAACATATGAAAGGTCTGCGCAAATGTCACCTTTCACAAAATTAGGTACGTTGATACTCCCTTCTGTTGTTTCTATCACTGCCACCGCGTCTCTAACAAAATCGTCAAGCTTGTTTAGATCTGGTCTACCATACCCAAGAGGAACTGTCATTGCTATCATTTTCCCAACAGACACCAAGTTTCTGACATGGCTATGTCCCGATATTGATAAAATCACTCTATCATCATTCTCTAAGATTTTACCCGTACTCTGGGCACCCATGAAAGCACTATGGAAATCCCATGGAAGACGATCTTTGTAGATTGTGAGGTTTCGAAAAGGTAGATGATGTGAAACATAGACAATTTGAGAGATATTGGCTGGAAGTGTTGCCAGGTCATATTCTAATTTGCGATTGAAAAGATTCGTCGCTTCAATGTCACTATATGCCCAGTCTATTTTGAATAGATCATACCAAACAGCTCCACGATACTCCTTCTGCTCATAATGCTCCATAGGAATTTCAAGTTCGGGACGTCTGAACGAATAGTCATACCACCCTATGCTACCAACGAATGCAGTATCTTCTATGATATGAGGACCATCTGGCAGATGAATGAATCCGTTCTTCTGACAAATACTCCCTACATTTCGCGAGTACTTTTCTAGAGACCCTGGACCGCCCTCTTCTTCGAACCATATATCATGATTTCCAGCAACATAGAGATTTGCACAGGTATCAATGTGCAATTGTGAAAGAGAAACGTCCAAGACACTCAAGTGGTCACTTATGTCTCCTGCGATGACAAAGACATCAGGAGAAATCTCCTCTACTCTTCGTTTGATACTTTCAAGGAGTTCTCTATCGCCATCATCGGGTAACACATGCAAATCAGATATGGCTGCAATTTTCAAGTTGTCACGCTCAAATCTTGTACTTGGTTTGTGATTGCGAGTTTGTCTGTCCTGTTCTTAAAAGCATACTTGAAGTTGCCGGACCAAATCCTTGATATTGTTTAATTGACTGTTTCCATCTTAGAACCCACTTCTAGGGAGGAGTGAACAGAATGACTAATCGTATAGTCGCAATTGAATCCGAGGATGTTGATCTCTCGCAGGTTAAATCTGTGACAGACCAATCTGAAATTACTGACACGTATGCTCTCTATCTTGATGATGAAAGCCACTCCTTTGATGGTAAGGCAGAGGAGATAGTATTTCCTTTGACTGAGGCTGAAGTTGCTGTGATTATGAAGGCCGCATTTGAAGCAGGTACCGCGGTAACTATTCAAGGTGGAAGAACTGGATTAACCGGAGCAGCTGTTCCGCTTGGTGGTCTAGCAATGAATCTTGAGAAGATGACGGGTCTTCTTTACATGGACTATACCAAAGATGAGGAACTCTATTCCATTGCAGCTGAGGCAGGAGTCACCCTTGAAGATTTAGTAAAAGCAGTTTCCACTAGAAATCTCGAATTACTTGAAAACAAGGGTACCGAAAAACAGCAAGCAGCACTTTCCAGTTTCCTGAGAGAGTCTGATACTTTTACTTTCCCGGTGGATCCTACCGAGATGAGCGCTTGGCTGGGAGGTCTTGTTGCTTGTAATGCATCAGGTGCTAAAACATACAAGTATGGTGCTGTAAGGAATTGGGTCTATCGAATTAGAGTAGTTCTAGCTAATGGAAACATACTTGACATCAACAGAGGTGACGTAATTTCTGAAGATGGGAAATTCGTCATAACATTGAGTGATGGTTCTGATGTAGAGGTTGTTGTACCTACCTATGAGATGCCAAAGACAAAGAACGCTGCAGGTTTCTTCGCAAAACCCGATATGGATTTAATAGATCTATTCATTGGTTGCGAGGGAATTCTAGGTGTCATCACCTTAGTCGAGCTTGGACTTACTAAGTTGCCAGAGAATATCATGACAGTTATGGCTTTCTTCCCAAGTGAAGAAGATGCTGTGAATTTTGTTTATGACATTAGAGCTCCTGAATCAACTGTAAAAATGGATTTTCTGGAATACTTTGGGCCGAATGCAATTACGATGATTAAGGAAAAGGCTAGCACAGCGGGAATCACTGTTCCTGCTATGAAAGGTGATACAGAAGCAATCGTGTTCTTTGAGTTCTCATACACCGATGATCAAATGGAGGAGATGATAATGGGTCTTGAGGAAGTTCTCAACAAACATAACACATCATCTGAATCTAGTTGGGCTGGTTTAGACCGGACTGAGTTAGAGAAAATGAAGACCGTTCGTCACTTCATTCCAGAAACTGTGAACGGGTTGATTGCCCAGCGGAAAGCGAAGTACAGTGAGGTACACAAAATTGGTACTGACATGGCAGTACCTGATGAAGCACTTCGAGACTATCTCAAATTCTATCGCTCTACCCTTGAAGAACAAGGCATGGAATACGTGATTTTCGGTCACATAGGTGATAATCACTTACACGTTAATATGATTCCTCGAAATAATGAAGAAGTTGAACAAGGGATGAACAACTACATGATGTTCGCCAAACGAGCAGTTGAACTCGGAGGAACAGTAGCTGCCGAGCATGGTATAGGGAAGCTAAAACGAGCATTCCTTGAAGCAATGTACGGCCCCGAGGGCATCTCTGAGATGCAGGCTGTGAAGAAAGCTCTTGATCCAAAGTGGATTATCAACAGAGGAAATGTGGTTCCCGTACCTGTGGAATATACCTAGACCCAGATACGTGGACCTAGTCTTTCCTAATCATTCAACGCATACATAGGCCCTGCCCCTTGATATTTAGAAACTTCAAGTCATAACACACAAATAGTATGAACCCCTCTGTCACTATCCCATGTTAGACAATTCAGTTTCGTGAGTTGTTGTGACATTTCGGAAGGGAGAGAAAGAGAATGACAAAGACAATTATGAGTAGATTAAGGATATTATTTCTTCTAGCTTTATTCATGGCTATGATTGGCATGAATCCAGGCGTGGTTCAAGCATATGAATATGATAATCCTGACTACACAATCCCAGAAATCCAAGGTGATGGATTTGTTAATACAATACCATCTGGAATGTATATTGATACATATGGTATTGTGATAGCTGATTACCAAGCTGAGTCCGAACGAGGCTTCTACGTTCAAGACCCAATAGGTGATGGAAATCCCGCCACCTCTGATGGTATCTTTGTGTATCATTACTATGATGTTAATGTTGGTGATGAAGTCAAACTGTCAGGAAGAGTCAGTGAATATTACGGAATGACTCAGATGTACAGACCGTATATCACTATACTATCCTCAGGTAATCCAATTCCAGATCCTGTTGAGCTCAATCCACCATTCGACGATTATGCTTCTGATGTCTATTATGAATCACTAGAGAGCATGCTCGTTTCAGTATCGCGCATGAGAACGGTGGCAGGTACTAATTCGTACGGCGAGGCTGCAGGTGTTGTTTGGGATACGCATATCAAGCGTGTGTTCCAGGATGACCCCGCAGGAACTGGTGGCATAATCTTCACTGATGATGCAGGAGGATACCTGGTCAACGCTAGGACTGGCTCTATTATCAAGAATCTGGTTGGTCCACTTGATTATTCATATGACGAATACAAGGTGTTACCCAGCGCAGATAATCCTCCAGAAGTATTACCCGAATGGTGGGCTGAATCCGATATTCAAGGGCCTAAGGGCTTGAGATGTGGGTTCACTGTTGCCACATATAATATGTACAACCTGTTCGATGAGTTTAATGCTCCTGACAAGGATGATCCAATCAATGATCCTGAAGAAGTTGAGTTGATGCTCACAAAACATGCCATTGCAATCTATGATATTCTTCGACTACCAGATTTGATTGCAGTACAAGAGGTTGAGAATCTTGAGATTCTTGAGAGGTTGGCAGATACAGAACCTATCCAGGGTATATATGGCGCAATGCTCATAGACGGACCCGACGCTCGAGGTATTGATGTCGGTTTGCTTTACCGCTTGGATCGTGTTGAGGTCATAAGTGCTGAGGCAAGACAGACATGCACAGACTTGGATGATGAGTATGGACCAGGAACGGATTCAAACTTCCCATGTGAAGAGGGCTTCAATCCACTCTTCTCACGACCCCCTCTAGTGGTCCATCTAAAGACAATAGTCAGAGGTTATAGATCTGGTACAGACCTTTGTGTAATCATCAATCACTTCAAGTCAAAAGGTGTTTATTGGCCCACTTATGACGATCCAGAGCCACGCCGTATTCAACAAGCTGAATGGGTGAACTCTCTGGTGGATGAGATTCAAGATGGCAATCCACAGGCAAAGATTATCGTTCTTGGTGATCTTAATTCATTCAACAATGAGGCTCCGATAGACACACTGCAGGATGGCGGACTCTACAATCTGATAAATACTGTCCAAAAGAAGAATCGCTACACCTACATCTATCGTGGAGTTTCTGAGGTTCTCGATTACATAATGGTTTCAAGATCATTGAGATGGAGATTCATACAGGCCAGAATAGTTCACTTCAACGTGGACTTCCCATATGGCATCTTCGCTGATGACCCGACCACTGGAATCAGAACCTCTGACCACGATGTGTTCATGTGTTCCTTCTGGATACGTTAGTTCATTGGATTGATTATACAACTACAGGGTGGCAGCTAGATAATCTCACTGCCACTCTGGTACTTATTTTTCTTGAAAACGATTGGCGAACAATTTACAGGCAACCGGTGATGTTTTGCAATTTGCTTAAAGCATAGTTTTTCTAATCCGCTCTTCAGCCTGTTTAATCTTGGAGCAGAGATCCGGTTGCTCCTCACACAATCTTCTGAGGTCCTTGATACCAAAATTCGTCCAATACTGAGAAAATACATCGTCTAGATTTGATGCAATTTCCTCCTCACAATTAGAGATACTATTCTGAAGTCCCTGTACCAATTTGTTAATGGGTAGCTTCCTAATCTTTACACTTGACCAAAAATCACACATCTTCCCTCTACAAGAACCCTTGACCAATACACAGTATAGGGACATAAAATAACCTCGATTGAATTTGAGGGGGGCGCACATCTCCTTTTCTTAAGCGTTGTCTTAGAGGATATGTCATTAATTTCTTTCATAGTGAGAATTGTTTCCCGGTCTTTTTTCTTTCATGATTTATGCGGCAATATTTGCCACTTAGCGCTCAATCTTGGAAGTTCTTGGTCTAAATCTCTGGGGTTCTTATATGTTCATACGGATAATATCATGAAAACACCACGATTGGAGATTATACTAATGGATGCCGCTAAAAACACGCTTGAGTTTGGAAAAGATTGGAAAGGAATGTTGAACTATCTAGCAGAATCAGAGAGTCTTGTAGATGTCTATCTATGTGCTAGCGCTTATGGTCATGCGGATGATCGGGAGGAAATGGTTGCTGAAACACATGGGGTGCGAATCATCTATGTTGGGGAGGATTACTGTATTGTAGGACCCAGAAGACCTGTGCACTCAAGTGTCATCCCCACTGGATGGATTTCCATGATTCGGATTCATGAAGATAGGGAAAGTGCTGAGATGGTGAGTCTTGTTTCTGAGGAAGATTCGGACTTGAAGAATATATAGCGGAACTTGACCCAGAGTAAGTTGTAATTTGCTCTGGTGCATTTTTCATCTGTTCAATATACGAAATTCAATTGACTGTAACAATTGATTTTCCTAGTCTAGTGGCTTCTTCAAGTAGATCCGCTCGTTTGTTGGCCTCTCCCCGTTCATATACTCCTGGAGCAAGTAAAGTACCAATTTGCTTCATTCCAAGGTATGCAAAAATATCTTCAAACATTCCTAGAACGTGTTGAGCTGTGCCAGGATCACTTGATCCTAAGGGAATAACTAGAGCAACTCGGCGTTCTTTGAAGATATCCCGACTAATACCATACCAACGATCAATGAATGCTTTAAGCTGCGCTGTTGCTCCCCACCAATAAACTGG
>JABCTV010000172.1 GCA_018238205.1 Candidatus Thorarchaeota archaeon | reverse complement strand
TTGAGAACACTCCAACGAATCAACGACATTTGGCAGGATATCCAGGTCAAATCACGAATGGGATTTGCGATAACTGCGTATGTCGAGGGCGTATCGGGATTTTCCTTCACGCCAAGTACTGAAACGAAAGATATCATATTAGCCACAGAGAATGCTTACAAGATGGCAAAGGCAGCATCTGGAGCGGCTAAGCTCAAGCTTCCTTTTGACAGGAGAGATGCTGTGAAAAGTAAGAAATCAGATACCCCTTCAGTAAAGATTCATCCCCGTGACCTAGATCTTGCATACAAAATCGATATGGTAAACAGGGGAGTAGAATCTGCTCGAGAACATGGTGAGAATATCAGAACTGTTAATGGACGTTGGGGGGAATTGTATGGTCCCAAGATGCTTGTGAATAGTGAGGGGTCAGAGATAGATTGGGAATTTCTCATTACTGACCTGAGACTCAGGGTAACTTCCAAAACAAGCTCAGGAGCAATGGTAATTGGTGCGGAGGGTCATGGAGGAACCTTGGGTCTAGAAGATTTTGAATCAGGTAATAATACTCCTGAAAAAATGGGTGAGATAGCAGGAAAGAATGCTAAGGAACAGTTACAAGCAAAATCATGCCCAGCAGGTAAGTTCAGAGCTCTTGTTGAGGAAGACCTCGTGGGCGTTCTTGCTCACGAATCATTTGGACATCTTAGCGAGGCAGACTTTATCGTAACAGGTGGATCACCGTTGACCGACAAAGTTGGCACGGTATTGGGAACAGAACATGCTACAATCATAGATGGTGGAATTCCAGACATTAAGAAATTTGGCGGCCTATGGCTACCCTACGATGATCAAGGAACAGCCACTAATCAAACAACAGTTCTAGAGAAGGGAGTGCTCAAACACTACCTACACAATAGGGGTACTGCTAAGAATCTTGAACAGGAACCCACTGGAAACGCAAGAGCAGTTAGTTTTGTGTTCCCACCAATCCCGAGAATGACAAATACATATTTCATGCCAGGAACTCTGTCCGAAGAAGAAGCTATCAAGGAACTTGGAACCGGCATATATGCAATTCAATCTTCAGGAGGACAGGTCGAAGGCGACGGTAGTTTCGTGTTCAAAGCAATCAGAGGATACTGGGTAGAGAAGGGAGAGATTCAGTATCCGATTAGGGAAGTTGCACTCTCCGGAAATATCCTAGAACTTCTCTCCAAAGTTGAAGGTGCAACCAAAGAGCTGAAGCTTAGATCGGGCTACTTTGGTGGATGTGGAAAAGGTGGACAGTTTCCATTGCCAGTTGGAATGGGTGGGCCACAGCTCCTCATAGATGGAGTAACATTCGGAGGAAAGGCATAAGAAAGGAGATGACCATGAATGAATTTCGATGATATAAAAGACGAATTGCTTTCTGTAACCGATACTGGGCTCAAGTATGCAAAGTCTCCTGATAGTACTTCAGAATTCGAGTTTTTCGTATACTTCCAAAACAAGATTACTGTAGAAATTGACCAAGGGGTCGTTTCAGCAATAGATGGCGCTGTTGCGGGAACAGCAGTTCGTGCAGCTAAAGGGAAACAAGTAGGTTTTGCAGTGGTGAGCGGTGTTTCAGCAGATAGGGTGAAGCTTGCAGCGAAAGAAGCTCTATCAATTATCCAAAGCGTGAAAGTAGAGGATGACCGATTTCAAGGATTTGCCGATCCAAAAGGCTCTGGAAAAGAAGGTGCGTACAGTGATGATATCTTAGCTCTTGGAACTGATGATCTCATTGAGAATTGTGAGATGGTCATCAAAGAAGCTCGTGCAGTAAATCCCCGGGCGAAGGTAGTTTCTTCTGAAGCAAAGTCATCTTGGGGCGGATATGCTGTGGGAAACACGCGAGGCATATTAGAAGCAACTCGGGGGTGCAGCAATCAAATTATGGCTAGTGTCTATGCAATCGAAGGAGAAGAACGAAGAGGATCATACGATTTTGATTTAGCTCGGGACCGACTCTTCGATCCAGTTGGTGTTGGAAAAACTGCCGCAGAGAATGCAGTAGATCTCTTAGGCGCTAAGAAGTTAGATATGACAGCCAAGATGCCAACCATTTGGACACCAATGCCTGCTTGTTTGTATATCATGTCGAGTCTAGCTCAATCCGCTGTCGGAAGACCTGTGGTTGATGGAGTTTCTCCACTCTGCGATCGGATTGGAGATACAATTGCATCGACTGACCTATCAATAGTTGATGATGGCCAAATTCCATCAGGACTCGGTACACAATCAGTTGATGCAGAAGGACTTCCACAGAAACGGAATCCAATAATCGAGAAAGGGGTTCTGAAGAACTTCCTGTTCGATAGCTACTTTGGAAGAGCATTTGACCTAGAGTCTACCGGAAATTGTGCTCGTGGAGGCGGTGCGTTTGGAGGAGAAACTCCTTACGAAAATCGTCCCAGTGCAGCTACTAAATGGTTAGAGGTCGAGGCTGGAAAGAAAAGTGAAGAGGATATCATTTCATCTATCGATGGAAAAGCAATTCTGATTCGTGACTTTCCATTAGGCATATTCCATTCAATGGTGGCAACAGGCGAGTTCTCTTGTGTAGCAGGTTCTGCATATCTTGTCGAGAACGGAGAATTGAAAGGTTCAGTCCAACCAGTATCGATAGCTGGTAACTACTATGAAGGTTTCAAGAATCTACGAGAGATTGGTAGTAACAAAGAAATGATTCCATTTGGTGCATCTGTGTCAACTCTTGTCTTTGATGACTTCTCAGTGGTAGGCTAAATCAATAATATTCAATTGACTGGGGAGCCATAAAGGAATCCCCAGTTCCCTCTTTCTTTTCAACAGCGTGGAACCATTTCCTAATATACCACCTCGCAAGCATAATTTTGATTCGTATGAAAGCTAAAGCTCTTGCAATTGTATCACTCTTACTCGTTGTTGCTGTATTCTCTAGTCCTTTGTTTATGCCAGTAGAAGGGCAGGAAATCAGTGATGTCAAAGTTTTGATGTTGATATGTGATGGTTTCGGATGGAACTATTTTGACGCAAGAAAAATCCTAGAATCGTGGGGCGTCAATGTCACAACAATTGCAAATGCATTAGATTACAATGTTTCAGCATGCGTAAATAAACCGGATAATTGGACAATAGTGGACCATCTCCTGAATTCTGTTGAGTTTGATATTGTCACTCAATTTGATGCACTATTTGTTCCATCTGGAGGGCAATGGACAAGTCTCATAGCTAGTACAACAGTTCTGAACTTCATTGCATATGCTCACGAACAGGGTCTAATTATTGGGACAACCTGCATTGGAAATAGAGTCATTGCTGAATCCAACGATATCATGAATGGTACAAGTGTTGTATATTACAATCATGCTTCCACTGCCGCCCATATGACAGAGGCAGGAGCTACTCTTAGGTATGGATTTGATGTTATAACTGATAATCGAATAATAACGGGTGATTCAGGGGGAGGAACCACCGGAGGTGGATATCTTTATGCCCCAACTAGTGAAATATGTGCTGCCATGTTACGAGAGGCTCTTGGATACTCGTATGTTGAACAAGCAGGGGTTCTACCACTTATTGGTGAGTCAGGCACAACCTTCAACATTTCAGCTGATATCACAGATTTAGATTCTGAACTTGGCGACCTATTCAGTGTTAACACCAACATTACTGAGGTTCACGCACGCATCTTCACCAAAGACAATAGGACCCTTGTTGAAACTGTCGAATTAACTGATGCTGATGAGGACATGGTTTATACTGGATCTTTCAATGGAACTATAGATGGAGAGTATGTCATCGATATCGAAGTTGAAGATTCAAATTCGACACTTGAAATTGAAAGAGAATCTGCAAGTTTCGAAGTGGGAATAATAGAAACAGGACTTGGCATGGATTCTTTGATGCTCGGAGGAATAGTGGCTGGAGGACTCCTCATCGTAGTGGTTGCAGTTCTGGTTCTGAAAAAGAGATAACATAATTCAGGAAATCAATCTAATCACATCATGGTGGTTTTAGATAGAATAGATTCCATTCATAGGGATCAGTATAGCCTAGCTTGAATGCTAATTGGACAGAAGCATCGTTAGCGGCGTCCCAATGAGGAACAACATTGTTCTCTAATGCGTAGACCATGAGGGCGGCACAGACTGTTGTTGCCAAACCCTTTCGTCGATGCGTGGGGTCATTAATTGTGTCAACCTGAACATCGAACTTGTTTGTATATGGAGTATAGGTTGAAGCTATACTAATGACTTTGTCTTCATGCTTTACACACCAACCGATTCCATTCTCAGCGAAATCAGCAGAACCATCGAAGAACATTGCTATGTGCTTATGCACTCCCTTATCCAGTTTCTTAGCAATTTCAATATCGACTCGTTCAAGCCGATATTCTTTCGGAAGACGGTCTCGTAGTTCTCGTAAGTAATTGATATCCAGAGAATCTGGGGACATCAGAGTTCGCTTCTGCGTTCCTAATTGGTCACCCCATTCCTCCGTTATGAAATCAATCCAATCATCGGGAACAAAGAGTGGTTGCATTGGTTCAATTGTTTGAAGTAATTCCTTTGCAGATACACTATCGCTATCACCAACAATAAAGTTGAGGACGTTGAGATTAAATTTTGCAACAGTTGGTGAATCTATAGAATCAACCCAAATTTTCCCTCGGCCCTGCGATAAGGCAGGAAAGATAACAGCGCGACAAGTCTTGAATGTATCAAATAGACTATACAATTTGCTTCTATCAACATCAGTCCATTCAATAATCATTCTGAAGTATTAGCCACGAGTCTATCTTATAATTCCAAAGGTTCAGCTTACAAATCAGAAACTATACTTTCGTACATTGGATTCTGTGAGCCTCAAGCAGAGTAGTAGAAAATCTGGACCTTGAGACCTAAGTATTTGACCTACTTCTATAAGGATTCCAGGCGTTTCGGCGTGAATGTATTCGAAAAGATCTTCTTCTGACTTTTCTAAAGCTTCACACATGTTCTTCATATGTTCGTGGACAAGCCCTTTACTAATTCGACCAGTTTCCTGCAACATCCATTTCTCTAGTTCAGTCTTAATTGCTAATCCGAGGTTTTCAGACATTTGGAAAAGATCACGAGTGACTTTTGCAGGGGGTTTCTTCTTTTGAAACTTAGGTTTAGCTTTCTTACTTCCAATTACAAGTCGAATTTCATCAAGAGGTACTCTGGGATTCAGTGATTTTTTAATACTAATCTCAGAACGTAGTTTCTTGTATCCTCTTAGACCTTGAATGTGGATTGGAGAAAGATATCCCTTAGCTTCCATTTCCATCAAGTATTTGCGAAATTTAACACGAGAAACTAACGACCGGTTTGCAGAGAGATGGAGAAATCGCTGATACAGGGTCTCTTCTACTTCCATCAATGACCATCCAAATGAACGAATTATATCTAACTCAACATCACTTGGTGGCTCTTCTTTTCTCCCTCTTTCTGGCAATGCTTAACCTCGACAATAGGCTTGTTAACTACTCTCATTGTAATCTAATAAAACTATCAATTCAAACACCATTTGCGCAAATTTCCTGTCGAAATACTATTTATGGGAACTAGAGGAAATGTAGAATAGTCAGGGATTGAGTAATGCTAGAGTTTGCCGAAGAGATCAAAGACTATCTTGTTCAGGACAATGTACGTGCAGTGCAGAATCTGATTGATGAACTAATCAAAGATAACGAATGGAAAGAGATAGTTGAACTTATGAAAACCGTAACAAGATCATTGTACAAGAAACACCTACTAAAGACCCACCAAATGGTGTTAACAATTTTCAAGTTATCAGAACTCTTGGGGGTTGATTGTGATATTTTCTCAGAATTGATTTCGATTCCAAAACCAGATTCTATAGATCATGCTTCGAATCTTCTATTCGATAATCTGATTCAAATTGCAAAGACTCAATTCAGCTCAGGAGGTTCAACACTTTTCTTCAATGTTGACAATCTTTCTAAAACAAGATCTATAGTCATTATTCCAGACTTGATAGAAGCAAGATACCGTGAAACTATCTTCATT
>JABCTV010000037.1 GCA_018238205.1 Candidatus Thorarchaeota archaeon | reverse complement strand
TATCCCTAATTAAGGATACACTTGCACTAGCCTTAGAACGGGACGCTACAGACAGCATCCTCGAAATCCCACCGCCTATTGATGTCGAAGTGAAACATCGTGATGGTACCTCTATTTGGCTTGCACTTTCAAGGACGTTTGTGAGAGATGAAAAAAACACTCCAATAGGTGTGCTTGGTGTTGCTAGGGATATTTCCGATAGAGTTCATGCCACACTCGCACTGAAAGAAAGCGAAGCCAATTATCGCGCACTTGCAGAGAAATCAGTATTGGGGATTGTAATAGCTCAGGATGATCCTGTAAGACTTCCATATGTAAATGATACAATGGAAGATATCATAGGGTATAGTAAAGATGAGATGACTCAATGGAGAGGGAAAGAAACATTCAAGCTAATCCATCCAGAGGACCGTGCAATCTTCTTTGGAACATTTAGAGACAGACTTGAGAATAGAACAGTTCCTGGGGCTTATGAATTCCGAGGTGTTCGTAAAGATGGTGAAATTGTCTGGCTAGAGGTACATGGAACAACAATCGAGTACCAATCAAAACCTGCAGTTCTTGCAACCTTTGTTGACATTACAGAAAGGTATCTAGCTCAGAAAGAAAAGGAAGAAGAAAGGAAGTTCGCAGAATTCCTAATAGATCTTATGGGTCATGACCTGAACAATATTCACCAAGGAATGATGACAGCACTTGAACTCATGTCAGTAAAGGATGACATTCCGACTGAAAGCAGGATACACCTTGAGAACACTCTCGCTCAGCTTGAGCGAGCGGGAGGATTGATATCCAAGGTAAAGACACTATCAGATGTAAAGTCCAAGAAAGTGGCCCGCAATAGAATAGATATTCACGATCCAATCTCAAAGGCAATCGATTCTATCAGGAAGACATTCCCAAAGAGGGAAATCAAGGTCGATATCAATATCAAACCAGAGATGCACATTGTGTGGGGGTGCCAGTTTCTTCTTGATGTGTTTTACAATCTGTTACACAACGCTGTGAAGGCGGATGTCAACGAACCAGTTATTCTGGAGATAATTGCAGAACCCTCAGCAGACTCAGCATTCCTTCAAGTGACTGTGGTGGATAGAGGTTCTGGAATCCCAGATACCAAAAAGACAACCATCCTTAGCAGATTGGGTGATGAGAGGACAACACGCTCAGGAATAGGGCTCACACTGGTTCAACAAATTATGGACCGGTGCAAAGGTAAAATCTGGATAGAAGATAGAGTCAAGGGAAACCACTCAAAGGGTGCCAAATTCGTAATTCTCTTGGAAGTGTTTCAAGAGTGACATGAATAGTCCAAGAAAAGATTGAACGGCGATATCGCAAACAATATACATGCGTCTATACAAATCGATACCTGTCGATACAAACTGAGGTGACACGTATAATGCAAAATCGCTGGAAAAATATCCCATGGATAGGACTTGTTGTACTTCTAGTAATACTCATCATTGTGAGTATCACTGCCTTTGTGCTTTCCAGCATTGAAGGATTCATAACCGGAGTCGTCGTCGTTTTCATAGGATTGTTCGTCAGTTTCTTTCGAGATGATTTGAAACGTGTCTTAGGTCTTTCAAAAAAAACGGAAGAGCCTCAACCAATTGTGATTGACAAAAATAAACCCATGCGGAAACTTGAGAAGACAATAGCCAAAGGTAGAGAGAAAATCGAGAAGATAGTTTCCAAGTTTGAAGTTGAACAGAAATCGTACAAACAACAGAAAATTGCAAGAGAAATTGTAGAGCGGACGACTGCGCTGATTGCTAAAATTGACCTGGCAAAATCTTGTGCAATCCAGATGAGAGATAATGATCTACTACAGCATTATGACGTAATCACTGAAGAAATTAAGGAAATCCGAGGAAGATATCAGTCGTATGCTGCTTTATAGTAAACAATATACGGGGGATAGATTACACCACGAGCAGGGGTAGCTAACAGCTGCACCGAATCTTGACAAAGTTGGATAGGTGCTTAAATGCCCAGCACAGGTACGATGTTGTGAGGTTGGCAGACACGTTTTGTAGCCTCGCAGAGTCTTACCCAGTGCCGTTTCCTGGGTGTACAACACTCTGAATTCCAAGTTTGTACAACTAATAATGAGCGGTAAAGATGAAACTAGATATCACTCCTGGTGCTGCCAATCTCAAGTATGCAATTCGAGATATCGTTGTTGCTGCTAAGAAATATGAGAAAACTAGAGGTGAGAAGCCACTCTACCTCAATATTGGAGACCCTATCAAGTATGACTGGAAGACTCCTCAATATATGACAGATGCAATCTGCAAGGCTGCAGAGGATGGCTGGAATGGATATTCACCTTCAGATGGAGAGGAACAACTTCGAATTGCAGCCGCAGAAAAAGAGAAGCGTGTGAACAAAATTGATGTCGACCCGAACAGGATGATTATCACTGCAGGAGTGTCAGAGGCTATCCAGTTCCTAACAGGGTCTCTAATCAATCCAGGTTCTGAGCTCCTCGTGCCAGGACCCTCCTACCCTCCTTACATTTCCTACGTCAGCTTCTTTGGTGGAAAACCTGTTGCGTACAGGACTGTGGAGGAGGACGATTGGAACCCTGATACTGAAGATCTAAGGAGCAAGATCACAGACAAGACAGTTGGCATCCTAGTCATCAATCCCAACAACCCAACAGGTGCTGTGTACAACGAGAAAACCCTTAGAGAGATTGTCAACATCGCTGGGGAGTACGGTCTCCCCCTTATCTCTGATGAGATATATGACCAACTGACCTACGATGAACCGCAGACACCAATGGTAAGCATTGCTGGAGATGTTCCTGTAGTAGGTTTCAATGGAGTAAGTAAGGTGTACCTCGCTCCGGGTTGGAGAGTTGGATACGCCTATTTCCACGATTCAAATGGAGAACTTGACCCACTATACGATGCAATGATTCGTCAAGCAAGAATACGAATTTGTCTGAATTCGACTGCTCAGATTGCAGCTGCAACTGCACTCGCAGGGGATGGCAGTCATCTCAAAGAAACAATGAGTCGGATGAGAGCAAGAAGAGACCTCATTCACAAACGCCTCAATGATATTGATTCAATATCTACACAACTCCCAGAAGCAGCATTCTATATCATGCCAAAAATAGAACTTCGGGATAGATGGAAGAACGATACAGAGTTTGTTCTAGATGTCCTAAATAGCACAGGTGTTGTGTTCGTTCCAGGTTCAGGGTTTGGAGCGGAGTATGGATCAGGACATTTCCGAAGTGTCTTCCTCCCACCGCCTGAGATGATTGATGAAGCAATGAATCGTCTTGAAGGATTCATGGCAAAACACTAGGAAAAAAGAATACCCTGAGCTATCAGAGCTCAGGGTTTTTCGTTTTATACGAAATCATCGTTTACGTAATATGACGATGACTACAACCAGTATAGCTACAGCTCCGGCTCCACCAATAATTAGTATCAGTTGTTGATCGATAGGAGGAATTGTCGATGTAGTTGTTGTTGTAGTAGTAGCGGGAAGCTCTACTGTCACACTCATACTGTTTGATAGATGTGAGTATCCAAACGAATCTATCGCAGCAACAGCATACCAATATGTACCATCAGAAAGTCCAGTATCATTAAACTGACTCTCAATCAGGCCTGACGCAATTGCAGTAGCAGATTCCACGTTCAGTTCGGTGATCTCACTGGAGTGCCGATAGATAGTCCAGTTCTCTACTTCAGCGTCATCATTCCAATTGACCAATACATTGCCATCCGGATCGGGACTTGTAATAGCTTCTAAAATTGGAGCGCTTGGAGGAGTCCATCCCTTCATCAACATAGAGAAACTTACGTACTCTGTTGAATCTGTTTCAGGAATCCCAGTTAGAGTAGTATTCGCGTAAACCCAGTTATGCGTGTTCGGCCAAGAAGCAAGAGTTCCATAACCTCCAGCAACAATACCAAGGTCTGTATCCATCGAGTATCCTTCAAGTTCACTCTTTGGAATCTTAATTTCAAATGAGCGATGATCACTAGCATTGTTTTCTGTTGGTCCAAACGACCATGCAATGTCGTAGTTTCGTATTGTTGCATAGGGATAGACTGAGCCATCACCAAGGGATGTTGTTGTATTGGCGTAAGCAATAATTCTCTGGTAATCGAAAGAAGTATTGAAGGGAGCACTATTCACGCCGTTCATCGAAAATCTAAGTGTGGTATCAGAAGTGAAATTCTCTCTGTAGATATCCAGAACGTCATAGATTTCTGAAGTTCCGGTTCCCATTGGAATCTTAATATCAGGATTCAAATTGCCTTGACTATCAGAAACACTCAGGAAATGCTCGTCAATGCTAACATTATGTTGAGAGCGAACCCAAAAAGCGGTTCTCATAACATTTTCTGCGTATAGGTCTTTGAAGAAACGGAAGAAATCATGAAAATCAGCTTCAATATCTAACCTATACACATAGTGAGTACCATTGAATTCAGATGTTACATTTAGGTACACATTGTCATCATAAAGAATATCGTTTTGATTGCCTTCATACGTCCCATTCACAGCAATCCACTCATTCGGCCAATGCGTGTATAGTATAAGTGGGGCGTCATTGTCAAAGTATTCTATTGTTTTGTCATTGTCAACATCATGAAGGAGAGATTCCATACCATTATTCAATGCCATTTCCCAATCAATATCATAAGCAGTAGCAGTTTCATTGGTGTTCATCCATAAACCAACCCATTCGCCATCTTCATCATTTGTTTGGTCACTGCATAGGTCCAATGCGATATAGAGATTGTATGGGTCCTCATCAACATACATGTAGTTGAATCCATCTGAATTCTCAGGGTCAGCGTCCATATACCACTGAACTTTGTGTTGAGCAGTACTCCATTCATCCGTTGAAAGATTTCCGTCTATTACAATTGAACTTGCGGACGCTATTGTACTACGGTCATTCTGTAAGTTCAAAGCGGTCATGTGAGAGCTATCCCACGAAGCTCCAATGAACACAGTGGACATCATGAAAAATGCAGCAAGTACCGCAATAACTAATTTTGAATTTCTCATCATTTGAAATCAAGTGATTACGGAAGAAAGGCACATATGAATATGGTGTGGATTAATCCTCAGACTTTGTCCTAAATTCCTTGCCATCCCTTTTGCAGAGAATCTGTATGACATTCCTACCGGTATAGATACTACTAGGAACTCCACCACCTGGTAGTACCCAGTGCCCAGCCATGAAGAAGTTCTCTAATCCAGGCAATGTTCGAGGTATTTGTTCCATGATTGTACTCTTTGTCATGAGCCAACCCATTGGAGACCCTTTATCATTCAGGGTATAACGCCATGTAGTGTAGGGTGTGGAAACATCAATTTTCTCTACCTGACCTGCAATTCCGGGATAGATTTTCTCCAGACGACGAATAATATCTTGCGCCAGTTTATTCTTCTCATTCTCATATTGCTCACGATTCTCTCGAAGATTTTTCCAGTAGTCCCATTCAGTTTCAAGAATCACCTGAATAACAGATTTCCCTTCAGGTGCAAAAACATCACCATGATTGAAAATCCTCAGATACACCAGGGGAACGTCCCTATCACTGAGCTGGATCGGTTCCTTCTGCATGAAAGCATTTAGAGAAGCTTCGTCATCAAATGTTCGAGAAACACCAAGACTCACTCCACTCATCGGGTCGTAGGTTTTCCAAGTATCATATCGTTTCTTGATCTTGTCATCGATGAATTGCCCTCCAAGGAGATCAAAGATAGTGCTCTTACCATCGGCTGCAGATACGACCACATCCGCTCTATGCTCAGAATCATCTGCCAGCACTACACCAACTGCTTTTCCATCTTCGACAATTATCTTCTCAACCTTAGCCCTGTACTGAATCTGACCACCAAGTGATTTGTACCGCTCTTCTATTGAACGTACGAAAGTGTGACATCCACCCTTGAATAACCCAAGTTGTCCTGATGCAACTGTTGCAAGGATCATTATTACAAACCACATTGGTCCATCGGGTGAGAAGAGATAACTGATGATAGTCTTCAGGAATGGATTTTGAAAGTGCTCAGCATACTCTACGGCGGACTTCGAATACTTACCCATGAAGTACTTCATGAAACCACGCATCTGCCACATCTCTTTTAGGGAATCAAAACGTCCTCTCAATTCAGGAGGAGCAGTACTCATTCCCATATCTGTTAGAAGAGAAGAGCCTTTCAACGAATTAATTTCCTTAATGAAACTACGAATTTCATCCTCATCTTCAGGAGCGATTTGTATCAGGTCTTGTTCCAGTTTTTCAATGTCCTGCGTGAACTCAATTGACTTAGTTCCAGTTTCATCAACAAATCGAAGATAGGTTGTCATGTCCGCGATGTCAATAGAATCAATATCGCAAATTTCAGAATACACATCGTATAACGGTGTCCCTGGTTTGTGACCTATTAGGAAGTGTATCCCGCCATCAATCAAATAGTCCCCACGTTTCCAGACAGCAGCTACGCCACCTGGTACTGAGTGATATTCGAATATCTTACTTTCATAGCCATTCATCTGGGCGTAACAACCAGTAGATAATCCAGCCAATCCTGCTCCAATGATGATTACTGATTTCTTGCTCATTATTATTCAATCTCCTTGTTCCGAGGCTACAGATTCAAAAAGTTGAATTAGTGCACGATTCCACAGTCGTGCCATACTGATTTGATTTCGTGTTGCTCTATTCAAATCAGAATCCTTCTTCTTGTTCTTAACTGCCAGAATCTCCATCTTGCTAATGAAATCATTATTCACTGTCATCAACTGATTAACCATTGATGAAACAAGATTTGACGAATTCGCGATACAATATTTGTAGCCAACCTTTCGAGATCCGGTTTTCTCAACTACACCATATTCTTCCAGTATCTTGAGGGCTCTACTGATAGAAGGCACTGATGTCGGATATTTTGCAGCGGGAAAAAGTTCTCTTAATCTTTCAGAGATTGTCTTTTGAGACCATTCTCTCTTCTCGAGATGAAGTAGACCCTCAACCCACCCACAGTACTCAGGATATCCATACTGGTCGTATGTCTTTCCTATGATTGTCAGGAAGTCTTTGCGCAGTTCATCAAAAATCAATTACAGATCCTCATGAATAGAATGTATCTGAACGCATTTAAGTATTTCAGTTTATTGAAATACTGAAATATGACCTATTGTGCAAAACCGAGTGTCCACTCAGATATCAAATCTCTATGCTGAAGACAATCTATAAGCTACTCCAGTTCGCTTTTCTTCTTCTCCATCAACTGAGTAATCTCGTTGCGTATTGAACGAGAAACCACAAGTGCCATCTCAATCTTCTCAGGAGATTCAGGGCGTGTACCAACTACTAGATGTGAATCATTTACAATCTTGTTAGCTTCCATCTGAATATCAGAAATACTGGAATCTAATGTCTGAAGTTCAGGTGTAGTTAGGCGGATCTTCATCTTTCCAGCAATGTCATTGATAATTACAGCAGCTGCATGAATTCGTTTCTTCTTCTCTGCGGAGTTATCCCATTCACTGAGAGCAAGTGGAAGTTCAGTTTCAAGTTTTATTTCCTGTTTGGACGTTATAGCAATGACTTCATCGAGTGCAGGAACAATCTTGCTCAATGCATAAGCTTTCTTTTCAGCAAGTTTAGCTTCAGTGATTTTTTGGATAAGTGCATTATCGCCAAGAAGACTATCAATCTGATCAATCATATCATTGACAATTTGGAGGCGAGCTTTAGCAATATCTAGATTACTTTCCTCCACATCAGTTCGAGCTTGAGTGAGTGAAGCAGTTAATCCGTCTACTATTCGTATTAATGGGTCAGCTTCAAATTCGGACTCCTCAACAGAGGCTCTCAAGAAGCTTACTCTTCCTTCAGTTATACTGGAATCATGGAGTAGTTTCTCACTCTCTTTGTAGTCCTTGAGGATAAGAATAGTTGGCCCTGCTTGAAGACTGTATTCAGTCTTGAGCTTGTCTTCATATGTTCCACGAACAAGAATTGAGAATTCTCTAGTGCCACCAAGAGCCTCAGCTGATCTTAGGGAGATTGAAACGTCTAGAGTTTCACCCGCTGGAACTGTGTGTATTGTCTTATTTCGTTCTCCAGAAACAATATTCAGACCCTCATCAATATGCCATTCTAACTTCATATTGGTTGCGTCGCCCTCTCCTGAGTTCTTGATAGAGATTTTTACGGAGAAGTCTTCTGTGAACGTAAGGTCAATTGGAATTGATAGATGAGAGGATATCTTTGGCACCTTCAGTTTTCCACGAAGGATCTCTCTAACCATATCGAGACCTCGATCAACATACTTTGAAAACTCAGGGCTTCCTGAACTTGCTAATGCAGATTTCAATTCTGTAACAGCTGCATTCTCAGCTTCAGCAAAAGCATTAAGATTGAGAGATTGGATTGCAGATTCGAGCATCTGAGGAATCTGGCTGAGTCTAACAACTGCTGGAAGTCTGATTTTCGATGAGTTTTCGGCAGCAAAGCTACGTGCTTTGTAGAAACCATCAGCTTCCTTTCCAATCATAATGTAAATCATGCATGCGGTCATTGCAACGGCTGTTCCCTTACTGGTTTCTGCATCTTCGCCCCACATTAAATGCTCAGCAGATGCGCTTAAGAGATCATCAGCTCCTTGTCGATATGCTTCAACTGCTTTTGATGCATCTGCAAGTTCAGAGAATACATCGCCAGCATCACACTGGTTTAATGCAGCTTTCTTGAAGCTTTTAGAAGATCGATATTCTACAGCTGACTGAAGAAATGCTTGTCCAGCCGCTGCATACTCCCTTTCCATTGTGGAATAGTCACCAGCTCGCTCTGCTTGTTGTGCAGCTTGGATGTGCTGATTTCCCGCAGATTGGCGAATAGTATCTTTCTGTGATTCTTCAATCCATTTTTTGGCTCTCTCATCCGACATTTACACATACTCTCCTACTCGAATCAATGACAATACTGGGTTCAGTTCTTTTACTTGTTTCTAAACCCAGCATGGTCATAACTAGGTGTCATACAACCAAATTCCTAGTATACTTCCCTGGGTGAGTGTCGCAGACGATCTGGAAGCCCGCCGCCATGACCTTCTACTACGAGTTCATACCCGCGGCCAATACGACCTTGCTTCGCTGTCTGGAAGCCCACCTTCTCAATGCCACGAGCATTTCGCTCAGCAGCTCTACGCTCAATCATACTAGATCCAGAGGGAACAATAAGAATGAGTTTCTTTTGCGCATCATCCACAGTAAGGGTGACGGCAGTTGTAGGGGTGCCGGAACACTCATGGAATTGGCTGTCTTTATATTCGAGGACTATCTTCATCTGAACAATTACACCACACTTAGTCAGTTCTAAGCAAAATCTAACTTTGTTCTATATTAGGATTTGCTGGATAAAACAATTTCCAAAATCTGGTGAATTATTAGCCAAATTGAGAAAGAAAGAGAGAAAGAGCCCGAGGGTCAATGACCCCTGAGCTCATCTTTAGATTAAATCAAAAAGTGATTAGTCCGGCGGCGGTGGTGGTGGGGGTGTATCATCTATTTTAGTAGAAACCGGCGTAAGGACCGAATCACGCTTTTTCTTTGTTAAAACAAAGCCAATTATGATAAGTACCAATCCAGCGACGGCAATAATAGCACCGTACAGCACTGAATTATCACCAAAGAAGGCATATGCAACATCAATGGATGGTAATAGTGCTATAAGCGCGCCAGCAATCAACACAAGCGCTCCAAGACATACTGGTCCTGAGCGAGTGTACTCACGCATTGTCAAGTAAGCCAATTTTTTAGCTCCTATATCGAGACATACCACGCAGTCTCGTCTAATTTTAGATGAGTCGGCCCAAGCGATTTAAGGCTATTGGGTGGATAGATTGACTGATTCTACTCTAAATTCATACTCACAATGCATCCAGTAGATGATGTGTTCACAATAACTTTGACTCCAGTTAACTCCGATAATTTCTTGGCAATCAACTCATGAAATGCACAAGGATATCCTACAGGTATCTTATTGACATCAGGATCTAACTCTCTGCAAATTCGCAATATTTCACAGGAACCAGTTTCAATGGTTGCAGTACCGGTGCCGGTTTTGGGCATTTGACTCTCATTTGAGCAACTCTGAATCATTGCTCCAAATTTCTTCAATGCAGCTGTTGGATCATCAGGGTTTGAAGTAACCCAATAATGAATTAACTGGTCTGCAGCTTTGGTGAACATTAGATCTAGATGACCTTTTGGCAGGACTGAAGAATAGGCAGCAATTTCAGCTATTAACGATGCTTGAGTTTCAATCGTACTTTTCCAAGCGGCTTCTCCAGTAGTACGAGGAATTTCAGGAATTTCGCCCACTCTAATATCAGGTAATTCTGCGGTAACAGACTCCTCAGCTTGAGCTGCTGAAGGACTGCCTGAAGCTGCAGCTGCTTTCTCGCCTAAGGTTACTCCATCATCATAGGCTAGGTCTGGATTATCATAATTTGGACAGACGCCAGCAGTCTGGTACTTTCTTCCAAATTGTATTAACCTTCCAGACATTGTTGCAACCGCGTGTCGACTGAGACCTTCAACCCTGATGTGCCCATAAGCAACACCAACTATATTCTCCAAGATGAGATCAGGTATTGTCTTTTCAGCAATAATCTTCTTACCACGTACAACACGAACTGCCCACATCTCATCCATGACACCTACTTGTGCACCATAGCTTGTGTTCGGGATGATAACGAGAGGGGAAACAGGATAGAAATCGCTCATTGCTAGGTCTCCTACGAGTAGGTTGCAGCTCAACTCCGAAATCTTATTCAAAAGGATATCGTGATTGTATCATCTAGGTTTTGAATCTAACACAGAGAGTGAGAATGGAGTAAGCATCAATAGAAATCTCAACGGAGTGTTCACTATGACCAATTTCTCCAATTTCACGTTCGAGTATATCTAGCATTTCGACTCTATCAATTTCTCGGTGGAATGTTATCTTTGAAGTTCCGGCCATTCCTTTTGGTTCATATAATCGAACAATGAATTCATTCTCTTTTTTCGGTTTGAAACAAGAAAGCATCAGGTCAATACCTTCCACCTTTAGATTGGATTGCTCTATCTTTAAAGCTCCAGATGCTCCATCTAGAGGATAGGCAATTAATGGTAATCGATGTTCTGTAGACACTTGCCACGAACTCCCTTTAATCCAATCACCTTCATGCGGATATAGAGTGTATCTGAAATTATTTGACCCACGTTCTCTAGCTGTTAGAGCTTCTGTAACATCATCATCATAACCCCTAGAGAGATAATCTACACTTCTCAACAGTGTTACTTTTAGAATACCATCTCTAAACTCAAACTCGTGCAGTCCAGGTGCAGAGAAACATAGTCCAATCTCTGGACCACAGCAATCGACCCAATCAAGGGCTGAAAACAATCCTCTAGTTTTATCATTCCAATCGACTGGATGTCCAGGCACATTGATTTTAGTTTCACTACCAAACTGTGAGCCAGCTCTGACACGATCAGTGAATATTGTCAATGGAAAATTCAATCGTACCCGCTTATTTCGTGCCTTGAAGTCTAAGTCCATCTCAAAATCAATTCTATGGATATCATCATAGACAATTATGCGGTCCTTCTTCGTGGAACCTTCAAATTCACTAATAACCTCAAATACGGAACGGACTGGTCCAGATTCAACAAGGTCTATTTTTGCAGGAAATCGTAGAGTGGAGAGACCTGGTGACTCGCCAACAAATTCAGGGGTTGAATGTCTGTATAAATCGCCAACGTCATTCTCAAACAACAGATGGTTTGCAGTTTCTCTCAGGAGTTCAGTTTGATTCTTTTTATCATAGAGCCGGCTTATTGATCCATTGAAGTCATCAAATTCAAGGATGAAATGATTTGATTCAATCCAAGTCTTACCAGTCTTCAGAGATGAATCAAATTCTGGTCGTTTGTCAACTCCAATTACAGAATATACTCTATGACCTAGACTCGGGATATCCTTTGAGTGCAATATTATTTCTATTGGATTTTCATCAACTTCAGAAACTATTTGATAGGGAACTGAATTGTCAGCGGGGTCTCGTATTTCAAAGAATTCAGTTTGAATGCGTGCAGTATCAATAGCACTGCGCACCACATCAGAACGAGCCCATGGAGTTGGATTGTGTACTACAAACGAATAGCTATCGGTGTTATGTTGAATCCCAGCAGAAACCTCACTTACAGCTTCCTCAAAGAGTTGCTCAGCTTGTTCAATTGCCTGTTCAAAACGACGCTTTGCTAACTTGTAGGGCTCATCTGCTAAGGTCCCGCGAATGATATTGTGATCTTGATTGAATAGAAGAATCTTCCAGATGTTTTCAAGATCCAAAGACTTGGTGACATTGTTTGCAAGTGAAAGGTACAGCTCACTCAGGTAAAGTAGGGTTTCAAGACGCCGATTCATGAGTTTGAGCTTTGGCCTAGCTGCTAACCCACCAGAACGAATTCCTGTGAATCTTCCTGAATCCAAGCTGCCAGATATCATTGGTAAATCAGCTTGAACACTCTTTAGCTTGTCAGCAAACTCACCAGGTGTAACAATTGTAATTCGCATATCTGAAAAGGTTGTATTCCATTGTGTAACGATATCATTGAGATGAGGGAGTGGGGGAACAAGTTCACCACCAACAGGTAAGAATACATTGTTTGAGCTTGCCTTCTCGCCAGTTTCTTCAACAATCCGAAGTAAACGAAAGAATGCTTCTCTTGTATTTTCAGAAAGCCAAGCTGCACTATCAAATCCATTAGACAAGTATATCGCATTCACTCGACTACCATCAGGACCTTTCCAGACAAACTCTGTTGGCCCATCATAAGGCATGCCTCTCCAGAAGTAATAGGAGTCTAATCCACACAATCTTAGAATTTGTGGAAGTTGAGCACAATGACCTGCAGAGTCTACAGCCCAGCCAACTCTTACATTGATGCCAAGTTCACCATGGATGAATTTCTTTCCAAAAAGGAATTGTCGAGCAATGGATTCTCCATCAGGTATGATCAGGTCAGGCATAACATAGGTTCCACCAACTATCTCAATCCGACCTTCCAATATCCTCTGATGTAGAGCATCCCAGTAATTTGGAAAGAGCCTCTTGAATCCCTCAAGTAACGTTACTTGGTCAAAACAGAATTTATGGTCGGGATGAACATCTAGGTAATCTAGAACACTCTTCACATTCCATGATGCAATACTAACATTGTGCTCGTATGTGTGTGTCCTTGAATTGCTGAAATGCAGAAAAGGACAGATATTGACAATCCAACGCTGACTCATAGTTCTATCACTGCCTGTGGTGAATGTCCACAACAGTTCTTTTTGAAATATGGCCCCTTTAAGTCCTATTCGCTGCTGCATACATGAACCTAAGAAAAAGAAGAGGGACTGGATAAGGAAGATATCAAGCCCCAGTATTTACTACACATAACCTGGTAATGCTTTGGATTCTTGAGGTTGCCGCTTCATCATATTCTCAGCAATGGCAGCAAACCGTTCAATATCTCTTGGCGACATACTTGGACGAATTTCCTCGAGAGCAACTTCAAAGTGCTTCATTGTCACAGGTTTTGCGTTCCAATCATCTCGGACTGCAGTCATCGCAGCCTCCCTGCAAAGACCCTCTATGTCAGCTCCAGAGTAGCCATCTGTCATCTCAGCAAGTTTCGTCAGGTCCACATCTTCGTCTAAGGGCATGTCCCTAGTATGTACATTGAATATCTCAACTCGCGCAGGCGTATCCGGAAGGGGTACGTAGACTACGACATCAAACCGACCAGGTCGAAGAACAGCTGGATCGAGAATATCAGCACGATTCGTAGCACCGATAACCAGGACATTCTGAAGAGATTTCATCCCATCAAGTTCTGCAAGGAATTGATTCACAATTCTTTGACTGACACCAGTATCATCACGTGTACCACGAGCACCCATTATTGCATCAATCTCATCAAAGAAGAGAACGCAGGGGGCAGTTTGCCTAGCTTTATTGAAGACCTCTCTTATCGCTTTCTCAGATTCACCAACATATTTGTTAAAGATCTCGGGACCCCTCACCGAAATGAAGTTTGCTTCACTCTCGGTGGCAACAGCCTTAGCAAGGAGAGTCTTACCTGTGCCAGGAGGTCCAAAGAGAAGGACTCCCTTCGGTGCTCTGATTCCCATTTCCAGAAAGACCTCGGGTCGTTTAATCGGAGCCTCAACTGCTTCCTCTAGCTGGGACTTGACTTTCGCCAGTCCTCCAACATCTTCCCATCTCACATTGGGTTTTTCCACGTATACCTCTCTAAGTGCAGAGGGGAATACATCATTGATTGCTGCATCAAAATCTTCTTTCATCACGAAGAGGCCTGTTAGAATATCCACGGGAATATCACCAGTTTCGGGATCTACATGTGGTAGCGCCCTTCGCAATGCTTGCATTGCAGCTTCTCTTGTGAGGGCAGAAAGATCTGCACCAACAAATCCATGGGTAATTGCTGCCAAGTGTTCTAGATTGACATCTTCGTGTATAGGCATTGACCTTGTATGAATCTGTAAGATTTCCAATCTTCCCTTTTTATCAGGTACTCCAAGTAGAATCTCTCTATCAAACCTACCGGGTCTTCGGAGAGCTTCATCAATATCATCCACACGATTTGTCGCACCGATAACAATCACTTGTCCTCTCCCTGAAAGACCATCCATCAGGGATAGCATTTGAGCAACAACACGGCGTTCCACCTCTCCAGTAACATCTGCTCTCTTTGGAGCGATACTGTCAAGTTCATCGATGAAAATGATGGTTGGAGCATTCTTCTCTGCTTCCTCGAAGGTCTCCCTAAGCTTTTGTTCGGACTCACCATAGAACTTAGACATAATCTCAGGACCATTAATGACCTTGAATGTGGCTCCAGATTCATTCGCTACAGCTTTGGCGATCAAAGTTTTTCCTGTACCAGGTGGACCGTGTAGCAATACTCCCTTTGGAGGTGTAATTCCCAATCGCTTGAAGAGCTCTGGAGACTTCATTGGAAGTTCAATCATCTCTCGAATCTTGACTAATTCCTTACTGAGACCTCCAATATCCTCGTATGTAACATTTGGTATTGAAAGATCCTCTTTCTTTGCGGGCTCATTAAGCAGTTCAATTTCTGTTTCGGGAGAAATTCTTCCGAACTTACTCGGGGTTACATTTGTCGCCATTAATTGCAAACCGCCACCAGGAGTCATGATATGAATAATATCACCACGTGTAACAGGTCTATTCAGAATCATCTGTCTAAGACGCTGAGCATCACCTGGTCGAAATTTAAGTGGTTGATTAGGCGCAAGTACTACTCTTTTTGCATCGGGGATTTCGATACTGCTAACCTCAATCATTTCTCCGAGTTTAACGCCAGTATTATTTCTGATGAGTCCATCCATTCGTATCATATCAAGGACTTCATCTTCCTTAAGACTGGGCCAACAAATTGCAACGGTTTCTTTCGTTCCCTTAAGCAGGACAAAGTCACCTGACCGTATCCCAAGATGATTTCTGACATCGGAGTTCAATCGGATTATACTCCGACCTTGGTCTTTTGGCACTGCAGCCGCAACTTTCAAACGAATTGTTTCTTCACTCATACTCTACCACTCCTCTAATCAATTTTCAAATACCCCTCATTTTGACCATCCGTGTCATTAGTTTTCTTTAATTCAATCTCTAAGATACCGTTTCGACAGGATGTTCTAGAGTTTTCAATATCAACATCAAAATCAAGATCAAAGACAGTTTCATTGCCTTCAACTTGATCAAAGACTTTCAGGGTTCTTCCTTCAACTTTCACGTCGATTAATGCATCTTCATGTCCAACTTCAACAAGGAAGAGAACCCTATCTTCTAGGTCAATGACCTCAGCTTGTATGCCCTCGTTGACTTCTGGAATATTGGCCATTCCCGGGCCAAACCTGGAGTTAGACCAGTACTGTACCGTTGTTTCACCATCTTGAATCGAGCCCATTGAATTCATGAGCGATTCGAATAGCCTACGGAATACTGTCTCAAACTCATCATCTATCATTTCAAATAATCTCCAGTTGGAAGCCCCTGGACGACTGTTGTCACCCATGAGTCACCTGTTCGGGGCTTCTTTCTGTACAGGTGCTAGTCTGCACCTCTATAGTACCATTGGTACTATAGTGTTATTTGGTACCATAGTATATATAAACTTTGGTTTTGAACTAAAACAAAATGGAGTAGGTCGACAATAATCAAGTTGTAGACCCATCAGTACTAGGTTGAATCTACGGTAACATTCTCTTTCCTGAGGATATCCCTTGCAATAAGAACACCGGAAACCGATGCTTGCATGAGACCTCGAGTTATTCCAGCTCCATCACCTGCGGCATAGAGATTCGAAATCTCGGATTCAAGATTCTGATTTAGCTTCATGCGAGAACTATAGAATTTGACTTCCACACCATAAAGAAGAGTTCCTGCGCCTGCTACGCCAGGACATAGTTTATCCAATGCATCAAGCATTTCTAATATCGAACTTAGATGTCGATATGGAAGTGCAAAGCTAAGGTCTCCTGGTGAAGCACTGAGTAATGTAGGTTTTACTGGACTTCTCGCGATGCGGTCCTTGGTACTTCTCTTTCCTCTCCTCAGATCTGCCAATCGTTGAACAATAACTCCATCACCCAGCATATTCGCCATCCCTGCAACAGATTGACCATAAGCAATTGGTTCCTTGAAAGGAGCAGTAAATCGAGTTGACACAAGAAGGGCAAAATTGGAGTTTGGTGTTTTCTTGTTTGCAAAGGATTGACCATTCACCGTGAGAATCTCATCATAGTACTCTGTTGTGACTACACCACCAGGATTGAAACAGAATAAACGAACCTTATCATCAAACTCCTTTGAGTAGTAGATCAATTTTGGTTCATAGAGTGCTTCAGCAATCTCATGCATGACAGGTTCGGGTATCTCTATTCGTAGGCCAATATCCACATAGTTGTTCTCGGTATGCAGGTCCAGTCGCTCAGCTTGTTTTGCTAGCCACTCATTACCCACTCGACCAGGTGCAGCAACCACATACTTGGCCGTTATTGAGTCACCACCATTTGTAACGAGACCCTGAACTGAGTGACCATTGATCTGAATATCTTTTGCTTCTGTATTGAAATGTACTGTGGCATGTTTAAGGACATCATCGTACATCTTCCCCATGACTTCGATACATCCTTCACGACCCATGTGTCGAACCTGCTGCGGGATTAACTCCATTCCAATCAGAGCAGCTTTTTGTGAAAACTCTTCAACAGCATCATCTTGTGAACCATAGATCTTTGACGGTGCCCCATAACTGACATATTTCTCATCTACATACTGGATTAATTCCATTAGACGCTTGTTCCCGACAAACTCATCTAACCAGCCACCAACCTGTGTAGAGATTGTTAGTTTCCCATCAGAGAAAGAACCCGCACCGCCCCATCCAGCAAGAATGTCACATGGATTACATTTCTTGCAACCAGGTGCAGCATCTGAATTAGGACAGTTGCGTTTCTCGATGCTCTTCCCACGCTCAATAATCACTACTTTGAGTTCAGGATTATGCTGAATCAGTTCTAGAGCGCAAAAAATCCCAGCTGGTCCACTACCAACGATTGCTACGTCATAGTCCACGTGATTTTTCTCCGTGCTTCCCGGCGTATGCCGCGATGAAATTCTGCCTCTTAAAACTTTGCAAAAATATCTGGTTTGGTACCATATAGTGCAAAGAGTCCACTAGGATAACGAATATATTAGCTCAATTTCAAAATACAAAGCAACTAGACAGGTGGTTCAATGACAAATTGCTCTCTCTGTGGCAAAGAAGACCTATGCTTCATATGCCCGTATTGCAAAGGTGTGTTTTGTGGAGATCATAGACTTCCAGAAGGTCATGGTTGCCCTGCAATGCAACAGGTGCAGGATGAGGCAAAAAGAAGAGTATCAGATTCCGTAGGTGGAGATGAATACAAAAACAATCAGACATGGTCATCCATCATGCCAAAGAGGAAGAAGAAGCCACGACGAAGGTCTGGAAAGAAACGCTTTTCAAGTGCTGAATTGAAACACCTCCTCATTGCCTGTATATTAGTCACACTTGTTGGAATCTCTATGTTGGGTTCACCCTATGGAATTGCTTATGCACTATCCCGTTTTGTTTGGTATATGAGTAGCCCCTACTGGTGGGTCCCTGTTGGAATGATTTTGATTTTCCTGCTAGCTTTCATTGGTCATGAGTTGGCTCACAAGTTTGTTGCACAGCATTATGGAATGTGGTCTGAGTTTAGGA
Source organism: Candidatus Thorarchaeota archaeon (assembly GCA_018238205.1). GTDB lineage: Archaea > Asgardarchaeota > Thorarchaeia > Thorarchaeales > Thorarchaeaceae > SMTZ1-45. The sequence goes on along the minus strand of JABCTV010000037.1, from coordinate 3,084 downwards.
TGACCACAATGGGGTACTACTTATCGGCAATTGCTATTCTATTCTCAGTACCAATATTTGGAACCGGGACTGTATATACAAGCGGTACATCAAATACTGAACACAATGGAAAAATAAATCTCGCAGGACCTCTGAGTAATTTTCTAATGGCAATAGGGCTTGTCATCATAACGATTTTCACATATGGCCTAGCTTCTCAACCAATGCTGTACCTAATTCAATATGGAATTATAATCAATGCCATTCTAGGTCTCTTCAATATGATTCCAATCCAGCCGTTTGATGGAGCATCAGTAAAAGACTGGAAAAAATCAGTTTGGATTACCTTGACAATTGCTCTTGTTGCAATGCTACTTATTGGATATATTGTGATTCCTGTCCTAATGTAGCTGAGATAGTACCACGCTTCACAACAGAAAGAGGAACAAGTCCCTTAGATACAGTTTAGGGATTCATCATTTACTCACATATTAGATGTTATTCACCTGTAACACTCTTTCAGCAATTATTTATTTGTATTAATCAGTAATAATTAATAAAAAAATCAATTGTTTTGCCAATCATTTATATCAAAGCTCGGTCATATCTTATGGTTGTGTGTAAGGAAGAAAAGGTACCTTGAAATCTAGTTTACAAGAAATGAAATTAATCTAAGATTGCTTTAATTTTCGTCTTCCTGAAACAATTGAAGAAGGTGAAAATTTATGAAATTGAAGGGAAGTAGAAAATTCCGAAGAATAGAATGGAGTGTATCTCTTTTTGTTATGGGAGCATTACTCCTTTTTTCAACCATGATGGTTCCACCCGTTGCTGCTGCTTCTAGTAGTTTCCAAGAGGATTTTACTATAGGAACATACCGAGATGGTACGGTTTCAAATGAAACAGGATGGGGAACAGGTGAAATTAGCATTCGAAGAGAACAAATAATACATATCGACATGGTATCCGTTCCAGGGGCGGCTATGAAGGAAGTGTGTGTGGAAGGAGATATTGCGTATATTGCGGCTTCAGATGCAGGATTGCAGGTTGTTAATGTAAGTAATCCATACAATGGATTCAGAATAGGGGGTTATGATACAGGAAATCTCGCAACTGGAGTTGAAGTTGAAGGTGATTTGGCGTATGTTTTAGATAGAACTGAAGGATTGTACATTTTCAACATCAGTAACCCTGTAGCTCCTACATACGTAACTAGACGCACCTTTTCTGAAACCACTTACGATGTCGATATTGAGGGAAATTATGCATATGTTGCTTGTTCGGGTTCGATTCAAGTTGTTGATATCAGTAACCCCAGCTCCCTCACAATTGTTGGTGCAACCACTGATTTTTATGGTGCAGACAGTATTTTTGTGTCTGGAAACTATATCTATACAGTAGGTTCTACAAGGTTCACAGTGTATAACATTACTGATCCTACAAATCCGACGTATGTAGAACATCGTTGGTTACCGGCTGGTTCTGGAGAGGATATTTTTGTATCTGGGGACTATGCGTATATTGCTGCTGGTTCTGGTGGACTGTTTGTTTACAATATCACTAATCCCTACATAGCCACACTAGTGGGTACTCTTGATACAATTTTTGCAAGGTCTGTACAAATAGTCGGAGATATGGGATATATTGCGGATACCTCGTTTGATGGTGGTTATGGATTAATTGTGGTTGATGTTAGTGATGTCACATCACCGGAGTGTCTTCTTCGATATAGCACCTCTAGTTTTGGTTTGTATCCTTATGATGTCTATGTAGATGGGGACTATGCTTATCTTACCTTTGACTCAGCAAACGATTTTGCCATTTTCAAGATTGCCAATACGAAATCACCAACGATAGAAAGTAGTTATGATACCCAATACTCAGCTGTAGGGGTCTGTATTGAAGGAAATTATGCATTTGTTACAGATTACTATGATGGTCTATTAGTACTGGACATCACTGATCCTCTTTCACCTACATTAGCAGGATCTTGCGCCACAGCTAGTGAATCATTTAGTGTCAGAGTAGAAGGAAATTATGCTTTCGTTTCCTGTGGATATGATGGAATTGTGGTTGTCAATATCACGGATCCATCACAACCTACCTGGGTTGATACCTGTGACACTCCAGATTACTCTACTGATTTGTGTATAGAAGGTGATTATGCATATGTAGCAGACGGTTCCTCAGGATTGCAAGTGATTAGTATTTCTGACGTAACTGCTCTTACCATAGTGGATTCATTTGATACACCAACTAATGCATATGATCTCTGTATAGAAGGAAACTATGCATTCGTAGCGGATGATACAACAATACAAGTTATTGACATCTCTGATCCAACCAGTGTATCATTTGCAGGGAGCTACTGGCCCTCGGATAGCTATTACAGTGTTTCAGTAGCGGGAAACTACCTTTATGCCTCTCAGGGACTTTACGGTTTAAGGATTCTAGACATTGTTGATCCAGAGAATCCGGTATATGTTGCCTTGGTTGATACTCCAAGTTATGCTAGAAGAACTGCGCTTCAGGGAGACCGTGCCTTTGTTGCAGACAATATTGGTGGGTTTAGTGTAATAGACATATCAGATCCAACACATCCTAGTTTTCTTGAAACCACTGACACCAATCGTACAAATGATGTCTTTGTAAATGGAGACTATGTCTATCTTGCTGATGGAGAAGCGGGATTAACAGTCGTTGAGGTTCAACAGAACTTAGTTCGTCTGTATAATGGTCCAGGTCGTGCACAGTCAACAGCAGTCTTTGATTCAGAAGTAGAAACAGTCACTACTGCAACTTTGACCCCAATCCATTCAACTCCGGCAGGTACTAGCGTCACTTACTCACTATCAGCAGATAATGGAGTTAACTGGGAGGAAATCACTCCAGGAGTGGAACACATCTTCGCTTTTCCAGGAAAACAGCTAAAATGGCAGGCTATCCTTGAAAACAGTGATATACTGGTTACTCCATCGATTTCAAATCTGACAATCACTTACAACACAATCATAGATGCACCAATATTGCTCTCTCCGAGTGATACTACATTGACTGGAAACAACCAGCCAACCTTTGAATGGCAGGTAGTTTCTGGAGCTACAG
>JABCTV010000171.1 GCA_018238205.1 Candidatus Thorarchaeota archaeon | reverse complement strand
GTTTCAAGGACCTTTCCTTCATCAAAGATGTGTTCACATTGTGGGCACAGGAAGAAGGAACTCTCTCTATCAGAAAGAGAGTATCATTGTGAACAGTGTGGGCTTGAAATCGACAGGGATCTCAATGCTGCACTGAATCTGGTCGCCGTCAGTTTGCCGGAGACTGAAAACGCTTGCGGAGAGGAAGTAAGACATAGCAAATCTTCCGAGAGTTGCAATGCAGCCTCTATGAAACAGGAACCGAACATCATCCCGGACTCGATGTCCAGGAATGTCTAGGTTTAGGGGAACGGAGAGGACAACACCTGAAAACAAAAAGAGGTCTAGCTGTGTGGGAACAACTAGATCAGGGAGAAAGAATTCTTAATTGTTTCACTCATAATGTACTCATCCCAAAATTAATTAACAATAGTTATGAATACAATGGTTAACCTATAAGAGTGCGGTCGTGGGTTTGAGCGGTAGGATAGTTCTTGGCAAGGTGAATACAGTGATAGAATATGTTTGGATAATTCTGGCTTCGACGCTTTTTGGAATACAACATAGTGGTATATCATCACTGAGAGTCAAGGGAAGAATAATTGACAGGTGGGGAAAGAAAGGATATGCAGGAATTTTCAATTTCACGAGTATTCTAACTTTACTGATAGCAGTTCTATCAATGCACTTCGGGAACTGGTTATACTTCATCACTGACCCTACTCAGATACAACCACTTCTGTTTGGATCAGGTGTTCTATTTGGAATAGGAGGAATCTTTGTAGCAGCCAAATCTTCACAAGTCATCTCAGTGAGCACTGTTGCTGATATGCGAACAGATCGAAAACCTGAACTCATTACTGCAGGTATCTATTCTCGAGTACGTCACCCACTCTACCTAGCCACAATTCTAATCTTTGGGGCTATGGCCTTAATCTATCCATTCCCAGAAGTAATTGTGTTTGCACTCTCTATGATAGCGTACACAATGATTGGAGCGTATTTCGAAGAACGAAAACTTGTCCTGCAATATGGTGATGAATACAACGAATACAAAAAACAAGCGGGATTCATTCTACCTTGGCTATAGTACCTGTTACTTTAGCATCTTCTGAATCTTGGACAGGTGCCTAGACCTCTTAACTGCATCAGTTGAAATCTCGTGCACTTTTCCTTTCTCGACAACAAAGTGCTTGGTTTCAATCTCGGGAGCAAAGTGTCGTTTCACATCATCAATGACATAGTGGAGCTGTACGCAATGTGGACTTCCATCCACAGTTAGAGCAGTAATCTCTGAAATACCCGAATACTTGACAATTGAACCAATCTTGAATCCTGCTTGGTTTACATGGGTTTCTTCAAGGCACACATGAAGAACTGCTTGACCACCATCTTTCTCTGAGTATTCTTTCACTATTTCTGGAAACCTATCCATACAACTTCCAACAAGGAGAAGCTTGCCTTTATCCCGAAGCCGTTTATCTCCGACATTTATTCGCATGAGATGTTGAAATTCACCAAACTCGTTACTCATTTCTACCATTTCCTACGCACAGGTGTTGGTTCTTCAACATCATCAGGTTGAGTAGATGCTCGAAAATCCCCCAATGGAGGTGCAATCCTAGCAACGATATCACCCTCAAAAACATAATTCATCCGACTCAACGAAATTAATACACCATCAAAAGGAGATATGACATCAAATGTGTCTTGTACTGTCCCTATCACAGTGCCACTTTGTACTGTTTCGCCCAGATTTACCCGAGGTACGAAGAAGCCTTCTGTTTCAACGTTGATATGCTGCATTCTCCCAGTCATTGTAACAGCGGTTTCTATCTTCTCTCCGGATATCATTTCCTTCAGCTTCATGAAGTTGAGAATGGCTTCACGAACTTCAACTGCAGCTTGGGAGTCTACTTGATCAACATCCCCTCTCATCTCTATTGATACTATCGGGATACCGTCATGCGCTGCTTCAGTTGTCAAAGTTCCTCGCTGTCCAGAACACTGTACAGTGAATGGCAAAGCAATCTGTGATGCAACGTTCCTCACATGGATATATTCCCGATGCATAGCAACAACATGGCTGACACAGTTCTGTCGACCAGTCTTTAAATGGATAATATAGTCAGCTTGTGAGGCTCGCCTCCAAATCTCCCACGCGGTACGTTCTGTAATTGTTCCATGTTCATCACCAGGGAACACAGAATCAAGATCCTTCGAATCAAGTGGAGAAACCTTTGCTCCAAGTCTAAAAGCCAGAGGATTAGCTACTGGAAGGATTGTTACAGAACCAATAATTCGTTCTAGACTCTCAAGATACTTCATTATGAGATAACTAGAATAAACATCTGTAGCCGAACCACCATCCATGGCGGATATTATCAGTAAATTTGGACGCTCCTCACCAAATGAGTAGAAACCAAGAGTTGTACCAGTCTTTGGATCGATATCCACAGCATCAACGATAGCCTTCACCATGACAAACCCTTCTGTCAACTAATGTGCATATTACTTTCAAGAAAGATATGAAGCGGTGTATGACCCATAATCACCGAACCGCTTCAGGTTAACTAAACCTGACCATATTCCTAATAAGCAATCGTCATCCTACGAAGAAAAGAGAGTGAGCCAGGATGGATTGCGTTCTTAACTATTAACACATGCTCCTTTTGCGAGTCCTTTATAGAGGACATCATCTTGGATTCAACTATTCCTTCAGTGTCAAGAGAGGTTACTGAACATGAGTGAATTTGTTAAGATTGAGAAGAAATGGCAAAAACGCTGGGCAAAGGACAAGATCTTCGAAGCAGATCCTGATTCCAAGCGTAAGAAGTTCTTCTTGACTGTTCCATACCCATACGTGAATGGTGCCTTACACATTGGTCATGGTAGGACCTATACTGTTGGTGATTTGATTGCTCGTTACAAACGTATGCAGGGATACAATGTGCTTTTCCCAATGGCCTCGCATGTTACTGGTACTCCAATACAAGGAATGGTAGATAGAGTCCTTGCAGGAGACCCTGATGCAATTGAGATGTACAAACGAGACCTGCGTCTTTACTTTGATACTGAGGAGAAGGTGGATGCACAATTAGCCAAGTTCAAGGATGCTATGACCACTGCATCGTTCTTTGCAAAGGTCATATCTCAGGATTTCAATGCTCTAGGATATAGTATTGATTGGAGAAGAGGATTCACTACGGGAGATAAGACTTACAACAAGTTCATTGAATGGCAATTTCAAAAGTTCAAGGAGAAGGGGTATGTCAAGCAAGGCAACTATCCATTGCTGTATTGTCCACAAGATGGGAATCCAGTAGGTGAAGATGACATACTGGAAGGAGCTTCAGCGAAAATCAAAGAATTCACAGCCATCAAATGGCCATTTGAGGATGGATTCTTGGTTGCAGCTACCCTACGTCCAGAAACAATATTTGGTGTTACAAACATGTGGATCAATCCCAAAACCAAGTATGTCTGGGCTCTGGTTGATGGAGAGAAATGGATAATCTCGAAGGCAGCTACAGAGAAACTAAAACTACAAGCAAAAGAAGTAGAGATTATTGAAACATTTCCAGGTTCAAAGATTATTGGAAAGACATTCAGAGCAATACATGATGACCATGAAATACCAATCTTACCTGCAGAGTTTGTGGATCCAGAGAATGCAACGGGAGTCGTTTATTCAGTGCCAGGTCATGCACCCTTTGACTACGTTGCTCTAAGAGACCTATGGGATGACCCTTCAAACCTAGCTCAATACGGAATCTCATCAGAAGATGTACGAGCCATTGAGATAATTGGTATGATTAACATGAAGGGGTATAGTGAATACCCCGCAAAGGATGCAATAGAAAGTAGAGATATCAAGGCTCAAACAGAAAGTGGGAAACTGGAAGATGCCACGCAAGAGATCTACAAAGCAGAATTCTATGATGGAGTCATGCGGGACAATTGTGCACAATTCTCAGGTCGTGCTATCAAGGATGTCAAAGAGGATGTTGTTTCATGGTTGAAAACCATAAACCGAGTTGATGTGTTTTATGAACCAGATCAACGTCCTGTGATTTGCAGATGTGGAGCAAATGTCGAAGTTGGAGTGTTTGCAGGTCAGTGGTTCCTAGACTATCTGAGTCCAGGGTGGAAAGAGGAATCTAGTAGAGCACTAGCAAATATGGGAATAACCCCAGACATCTTCAGGAATCTATTCGAGGCAACCTTTGATTGGTTAGCTCAGAGACCATGTGCTCGCCGAAGAGGAATAGGCACTCGATTACCCTTTGATCCAGACTGGATTATTGAGTCACTATCAGACTCAACGATTTACATGGCATTCTATACAATTGCCCATCATATCACGAATAATAAGCTGAAATCCAAACAGCTGACTTACGAGTTCTTTGATTATGTATTCCTAGGAAAAGGGACTCCTGTAAAAGTGAGCAAGATTACCGAGATTGATGCAGGCCTATTGAAGAAGATGCGAAATGAGTTCATGTATTGGTATCCAAATGATCAACGCCATACTGCACCTTCTCATATTTCCAATCACTTGAGTTTCGCAATATTCCATCATGTAGCCATATTCCCAGAGAAGCACTGGATACAGCTCATCAGCCTGAGTGAACACATGAATATGGAAGGCAAAAAGATGAGTAAGAGTAAGGGGAATGTTATCCCCTTGGTGGAGTTACCTAAGAAATATGGTGCTGATGTTTTCAGAATCTATGCGATATCAGCTGCTGAGCCTGGTACTCTAATGGATTGGCGGGAAAAAGATGTTCCTTCTATGAGAAATAGAATGCGTCAGTTCATCCAGATTACAACAAAGTATGCCAAGAAGGCACCTCGGGCTTATACAAAGAAAGACAATCCAACAATGGTAACAAGATGGATGTTGTCACGTGTCAACTCACTAATTCAAGATTGTACTGATATGATTGACAATTTCAGATTGAGGGAGTATGCCATTCATGTTTCATCAGAGATGATTCGTGCCATCAATCACTATCTGAACAGAGAGGGTGTTCCAAAAGAGGAACGAGAAGCAACAATGGCCTATGTCTGTGATAAGTGGGTTCGTCTAGCAGCTCCTATGACCCCTCATATCTGTGAGGAATTGTGGTCCAAAATGGGGCATGATGATTATGTTTCACTTAGTGCATGGCCCAAACCCAACAAGAAGTTGATTGATAGAAATGTTGAGAATGCACACGAGGTTGTTGAGTCAACAATTCGAGATATCCGCGAGATTAAGAAATTACTGAAAGGTAAGGATGCTAAGAAAGTTCATGTATATGTCGCTCCTGAATGGATGTTCAAAGCAATGAATAGCATACGTGAAGCCAATCTACCAACAGTTATTGGCGATATCATGAAACACCTGATGGCAAATGAAGATTTCAGGAAACACGGGAAGGCCGTCAAGAGTATTGTTGATAGAATCGCAAAAGAAAATGGTCTATGGGATCACTCTGTCAAATCAAAAGAGGAGATGGCTGCATTGAAAGACTCAGCCGAGCACATTGGTAATGAGTTTAAGCTTGAGGTGGTCATTCACAGTTCAGAGAAACCAGACTATGACCCACAGAACAAGGCAAGATTTGCGTTACCAGGTAGAGTATCTCTGTTCCTAGAATGAAAGCAAATCTTAGTGGGAGTCGAATATTGTAAGGGATAGAAGTAAAAGCAGATTGCTAGTATGGAAATTATTATATATTATAATATAGTAACATATATTAGTAGTATATTGGAATTTTTATCCAGAATTAATAGTTAAACGGAGCTAATGTAATGCAATCAATAGATGGTGTATTTGACATAATCCTCGTCTTCACATTCATCACATTTTACGGAACCATAGCATGGGGGCTGATTCGGTATTCCAAAAGACAATCATACAGACTCTGGGCGGTAGGTTTGTTAATTTACAGTATTGGTGCTTTACAAGTAGGATTTCTATCTGATAGTGGACTTGTTCTCCATGATTTGATTGGAATCATTGGAATGTTTATTGGCGCTACCCTTATACTAGATGGAACACGTTCATCCGGGAATACAAAACTTCGATATCATATTTATGGGATCGG
>JABCTV010000170.1 GCA_018238205.1 Candidatus Thorarchaeota archaeon | reverse complement strand
CAGTCAGTCTTCTGATGATTGACATATGACGCTTTAGAAACTCAACCATGTTGTATTCATGGCGCTTGCTCACAACTAATCCAACCTCGGTCCAATTGGCCCTTCTCTTTTCTACGGTTAGCAAGGGGCTCCCTGCTTTAAGCTGATTCTGTAAAAGCTGCCAAACAGCTTTCGAGAGGGAATAGAAAGAATCCTTCAGCTCGTCATTTCGAATTGCTCTCAAAACTCATCACTTCTTATTCTGTTTCAATAGATCAAGTTCTGAACTTAGATTATTGATTATCTTCACAACATGCGCAATGATGTCATCCATCTCATCCTCTGTAGGATTCCAGTCTTCATGCAACACTTTGTTCCGAATCTTGCGGTGACCATCAGCAAGAAGGACTTCGCGGCTTTGGCGGATGCCTTGTTCTTCTAAGTATGAAGTCAATTTGCTTAGTATTGAATGGTAGTTCTCTACTTCATCCAATTCTATTCCAAGTTCTAATACTTTCATCTTGACAAACTGCTCCTCAATAGTTAGTGCTAGCATACTTGTACACCAACTCATATCCTTGCCAATAGCCAACTGTGCCAGTCCAATTGTGAACAAAAGAGGTCTGAGTGAGTTAGTAGCGACCCGACTCTTCAGCTCCCCTAGATATGACATTACTAACAATCGAATAACTGCTGAAGGATCCGATAGAAGTTCTTCCGCATCCATATCTTCAACAAGATTCTCGATAATTCCAGAAAGTGGAACGAGCTGATTAAGCACATCTACGGGATCTCCAACTTTCGAACCAAAACGTACTAGTCTTTCTCCCACTTCAGTAGCGTCTTTCTCAAGTTTTCGAAAATCGTCTTTAATCCAATCTATGAACTTCTTCTTTGCTAATCTTCGAATCGCTTTCAAAGCGCACTTGAATCCAAATTCCTGTATCACTGCATTATCTTCTTGGCCTAAATTGGATACCACCTCAGAATTTGAGAGATCAATTCCAGTTTCCCGTTTGATGCATTTGAGAATCCGATTGTTTAGCTCTTCCTGAATATTACTCAATGTCTACCACGGTCCCGATTATTGCTAATCTACAAATCAATCAGATATAAGCTAGATGACAATCCTCGTACGAACAACATGATACTAGGAACGCAGTTGACTAATCCGACTGGCAGATGCTTATAACTGCCCAAATGCCATTCTGTTTGTGATGCTTCGGGATATTCCACCCAAGTACAGGAGAGTTCTACCTCTCTTCATTGGACTTTAGTCAGCGTAGTTGCCGTACTGCTCTATAGAATCAGCAACCAGCTATTCCCCAGTATAGATTATGGATTGAACTGGCAAATAGTAGCCAATGGTTTTGATCTACTGATATATGTTCGATTGGGTTATTATCAGGGTTTCAGCCTACTGGGTTTCTTGCTACCTTTGGTTCTCATGTCAATCATTCTGAGGCGCTCACTGAGGGAAACGGGGACTCGTCCTGACCGATACCATTTACTTACCTTTACATTCACAATGCTCCTCTTCCTGATCTCTGCAAGGATTACTGACATGGGTGTAAGCACTGGCGTTGCAGTAGATCAAGCCTCTCTACCACTGCTCTGTCTTGTTGCTGCATTAGCCGGCTACTATTCCAACTGGGAGAATCCCAAAGCAGGCACTTTGGTCTTAGCTGCCGCAGTGTTTTTCGGAATGCTCCCAGGTGACTTCCTACTTGGCTGGATTGCAGCACAGAACCCCCCTTATGCTACATGCATCGGCGGCGATGCTTGGGGGATAGGAGAGGGGCTTTGGGGGCTTCCTCTTAGTATGGCTCTTATCTCATACCTCTTATGGCCTCAACAAAATGACGACTGAATAATGACTGTCCTAAAGAAACAAGAGAGCTGAGTTGCCTTCACAAATGTAGGAAGTGTAGGAGTTCAAAAGGCATCATCGTCTTCAATGCGGGAAATCTCAATAACTGCTAACAGACTCAGAATGCAATAGAAGAGAGAGAATGTATTTGCGACACGAGGTGGGGGGATAATTTGCCCCCTCAATAGTCGCTTACCTGCAACTCTGAAAGTGTTCTCTCCAGCATGGAAGATTACTTTTAGCAAGAATCCAAGGATGGTCTGAGTTAAGACCACAACTTCTAGCGATATTGGAACACTTGACGAACCAGTTCAGTCCGAGGGTTCTGACCGCTACTGCAAAGTAACACTTGCGACAATTCCTTATTGGGGTGACTGAACTTTTCTCAGGATATTCAAGAAGTTGAGGTTTCTCTTTGAAGGGCGTATAAATCCGTTTTCCGAAGTTCTGTTTGATGTTCTTCTTGAGCATCATATCAACGTAGGCTTGATCCTCATCTGTCCACGTATAGAGAGGACTTTGAGGCAAGACCATTTCCGGCTCTCTCTTCTTGCGTTTGAATGGATAATTCATGTCAAGTCACCAAAGGATTGTGGGAGCGAGGAACGCTACCCGTTCACATCCAAATAAAGCAATCTGCCCATTATCTCTCTCAAGAATCACTCACCTGTATTTCCATTAGTGAAGACATCACTCATTTGATTCACAGCGCTTGTTCAACCTTGGACGGAGTTAACTCTTGCTCTTCTTCTTTTTCACTATAGTCATCAAGCTCGCAATGAGTTCATCATCCAGACTTTCGCGATACGACAGAGGTTGGGTCGTAGTGGACAAGGTCGAACCTTTGAACAGTGGTATCTTCAATATGGTGATGGCTCATAAAAGTTGGCTGAGCTTGCTGCGTTAGGGAAATATCTGGAGTTGCCTGCCAAGATTGAACCACAGAAGTGTTGGAGATGTGGAATAGATTTTCCGTCTACAGAAGATAGATGTATGAATCGCCATACCGCAGCCTCTGGGAAAACACTTCAAGAAGATGTGAGGGAGAAGGGAGAGCTTGAGAAGCTGAAGTTTGAGTTGGGAAACATCGAAACACTCCTTGCAGTTCTTGTGGAGGCACTTGCTGAAGATCCTTTATTTAAGAAGAGAATAGGTAGACTCGCAAGAGAAGGTGTGCCGCACTTCATAGACCTTCTGGAGCCAATATTCTAGAATCGGTCTAGAACTGACATCATAGGGTACCTGAAATTTCTTTATATATAAATCATAAATGAGATAATCATCATCGTCTATTTCTATTGGCAAAAGGCAATTTGAGGGAACTCGCTGATGAAAAAAGAACGAAAACTATGTCTACTTATTATTGCATTTACAATGCTATTTCTTCTAACACCTCAATCAGGAGATGTAACATCACATCTTGATAACACTCTAGAACCAGAGATGGCAAAGAACCCTGTTCAAACGGTGTTAGATCCGACAATCACAAAGGCCTTAGCTGATTCTGGTTTGGCCCAACGAGTATCATTAAGAACAACACACGAGCTCAACGCGGAAGAAATCACACAGCTTGAAAACCAAGGGGTTACCTTTCGAAAGCGTGATGGCCAAGTTGTTCAAGCGGGTTGTATTTATCTCGTAGAAATATCAGCACCGGCTGCTCTTGATGCACTGGTCAATGTTGGCTATGTGGACCAAATAGAGGCGGATTCGGATCTTAATAACATTCAATTAGACCAAAGCGTTTCAGATATGGGGACAGATTCTACTTATGCTCTGAGAGACCCCATACTTGAATCTCAGAATATTACAGGCCACGGAGTTACTGTTGCAATCATCGACACAGGCATTGATTGGCAACATCCAGACTTTTATTTCGCAGACGGAGGGGAGTACTACTTCCGGCATGACGCTGTAGGGGGGTACTATATCGACCTCAACGACAATTCTGCATATGATGCCGGGGAAAAGAGCTATTACTTTGATCTTCCTGGGGATGGTGGTAGCGTATCAGTTTTTGATCCTGCTTTTGATTGTCGTATTACTGACACTAATGGAAATGGGGCGACCTACGATTACGGAATTGACCATGCGTATGTAGCGAATGATCTCAATGGTAATGGTGTTCTAGAAGTCGGTGAAACTTGCATTATGCTGGGAACATGTAAAATATCAAAGATTTGGGATCAGACAACAGGCAATTTCTACGTCAGAGGAGTAAACCTCACGAATCCAGCAATCAATACACAAGTAGATACAGATGGCCATGGCACACACGTAGCTGGTACTGTTGCTGGTGGTCAGTTTGGTTATCGTACCTTTGTAGGAGTTGCTCCAGATGCTGAAATCATGATTATTAAGACAACTTTTTCATCGTTGGACATTATTGACTCAGTCATTTGGGCTGTCAATGAAGGAGCGAATGTCATCAGTATGTCTATTGGTGGCTATATACACCGCCCCCTTGATGGTTCATCAAGCTTTGAGCAAATCTTCGATTGGGCATATGATCAAGGAGTTCCTTCCACTGTATCTGCTGGTAACAGCGCTAATGATGATATTCACTCTTCGACATCTTTGCCGGCTTCTACGGAATCAACTATTAGGTTTCAAGTAACGAGTACTGGACAGACAGTAGTCTACTTGACAACACTCTGGAGAAGTCCATCAAACTCGCTCTCATTGCGAATCCAATCCCCATATCTCATTATTCCAAGCCCTATTTTCTCTATTCCTCTTGATGGATCAACCGTCAATGTTGAAAACAATCTTGTTAGTGCATATCGTTACACATCCTCAAGGAATACAGCTTACATCACGATATCTATTACATATCAATCTCCCCTCACGGAGGTTGAAACGGGTATATGGACATTGTATCTCAATAATCCTGCAACTTCTAGTCAATATACTCATACTTACATATATCCCGCAGGGGCAAATGAGATGGTTGATTACATCGATGCTGCGTATACAGTATCATCTCCAGCTACTGCAGACCATGTGATTGCTATTGCTTCCTACGTGACTAAACTCGGTGGGTCAAGCGTCACTCTTGGTGGTATCAGTGTGTTCAGTTCAATTGGACCAAGGATTGATGGATTACTCAAACCAGAAATAGCAGCCCCTGGAGAATTGATAATGTCTACCGATTCTGGCGATGCTGGTGGGGATCCTGGAGGTCATGTGACTAAACAAGGTACTTCCATGGCTTGTCCTCATGCTGCAGGAGTTTTAGCACTGGAGGTTCAATGTCATCCCGCTGGAATGCCATTCAGCTCATCCTCCCTCCGAAGCGACCTATTGATGAGTGCAGATGAAGATGCATATACTGGTTCTGTACCGAATATATTCTGGGGATATGGGAAAATTGATGCATATGAAGCAGTTGTTAGGGAATTTCCTGATGTAGGACCTGTAATTTCTGAGGTAACAGTAGATGATGTGCCTATAGCTGACTATCATTCTACTGAAGTTGTTCGAGGAGAGTGGTTTACTCTTTCAGTTCTAGCTACAGATGACCAATCTTACCTTGATCTTTCTGTTATAGTCGAGTATAGTGAGGCTGGAGGTCCTGTTGAAGGATCTTTCCCACTCACATACGATTCTGTATCGGGGCGATGGAACGTGTCACTACATGCAACCGCAGTAGCTGAGCTTGTAACCTTCAACTTCACTTTCATAGTCAGTGATCCTTTGTTCTCTGCAGACCCCCACACGGTTTTCGTAGATGTATTGAATGAGCTTCCTACACTCCAAGCTACATATCTCAATGAAACCTCAGTATTGAGGACACAAGCTATAGAATTTGCAGTAGATGCCTCCGATTACCATGATGGGTATAATATCCAAGTTGTCCTTTGTCTACAAAGACCAGACGCGAGTTGGCTCAATATATCTATGAATTGGAATGGGTCACTATTCGTGAGTTCTATTCTGTTTAATACAACTGACCAGCTTGGATTGTGGAATGTGTATGTCCAGGTCAGTGATCAGGATGGTGGGGTCATAATCGAGGACCATGGCAATTTCACGGTTCTGAATAACGTCCCCACTGTATCCGGGTTTCTAGTTTCCGGGACTGTATCAGTTGGTGATGACATATCGTTTGATGCAGTGATCGATGATATTGAGGATACATGGTTGGTCCTTAGTATCCGCTTGAAGGATTCATCAGATGTCTGGTACAACTATGGAATATTGACAAACATGTATAGTGGGACAGTTTCAAGACCATCTGATGGTTT
>JABCTV010000169.1 GCA_018238205.1 Candidatus Thorarchaeota archaeon | reverse complement strand
TGAACCACAGAGAATTGCTAGCTTGGATTGAATATTGGTTCTGCGAATAGCTTCGAATATCGGGACTACTCCTATTTTATTTAGTGGGGTAATATCTGAGCTACTCTCAGGCATGGACTCCTTTCTAATGTAATCCGTTAGAACAACCATTCTGAGGTCATCTAGTAAGGAATCTACTTCCAATTGTGCGATTTCTTCGATACGCTGCAATTTGGAGATACTTCTCTTCAGAATCTTCTCGATTACCTTCACATTTCGGAGTTGTATCCTTCGTAATTCAACAGCTCCAATGCGTTTGAGTTCATCATGAACTTCCTTCAAGAAATTAGGATGTCTAGGTCTCTTAGTTCCAGGAGGATATAGAACTCGTGTCAGTAATATTTCAAGCCACTCTGTAGAGAATGATGGAAGATGAGAACCTCTATCCGCGATAATTCCAATCGCATCTTTCGAAATCTTGATTCCATTATGCCTGAGATAGATGAGCATACTAGAGTAGTAATCCGGTTCTGTAAGAATATCCTCAATGTATTTGTCTGGTTCAATAATCCATGAATGCGATAAAATGTGATTCGTGAAAGTCACATTGTTTTCGAGCCACTTGATGAAATTGTCTACACTTTTTCTGAATAGCGAAATCTCATCTCGTTCTGCTTCAGATGGCGTAGAGAAGATTATCAGGTCTTGATGAGGACAGAGATTGCCCTCCATTACAAGTTCAGGAACTGGTATTTGAGCATCAACTGGACCACAGAGTTCGACATACCTTTCCCATTCAAAATCAACAGCATCAAAGGGAGGAGTTGCTGTCAAGGATAACAAAGTAAGGTTATCAATGGAATCCATTAGTTTAACTAAACTCTTCCACCAGTTTGTTCGCAAGTGATGTGCTTCATCTAGAACCAAAGTCCTAAGATTAATTGACTTGAGTAGATCTATCAGTTCAGGTTCTAGTGCATTCGTATTTTTGCGTTTCTTCTTCGTTTTTGATTGGTCAAGCCAAGAGTGTACTCCACTATCCTCTAATTCATCCTCTTCTTTGTCATCTGGGTCTTGTTCTTCTTGTAGTATATCTTCAACTATCTCACTTTCATCTTTTACTATCTCTTCTCTTGACATTGCAGCATGTAGAGATTGATAGGTTGCAACGGTGAAGAATCCTGGATTGTCTAGGTCTCTGGATATCCAATCCGGTTGTTTGCTTCCAGCAGGAAGGAATAATTCGATGAATCGATGAATCCATTGGTCACGTATTGCCAATGTCGGAGTGAGAATTAGGGTGGGTCCATTCATTCTTCTTACGACTTCAATTCCAAGAACAGTCTTGCCAGAACCTGGCGCAGCTACTACATGAAGTCTGCTATCAGTTAGATACTCTTCTAACTCCCTCAATACTCTTGCTTGATATGGACGCCAAGTTGCAGTGAACCTAACTTCCTTGGGAAATATTTTCATTAATTCACTGCGGCTCAATTAATGGTGACCCCTTCTAAAGAGAGATATCCTTCTGGATGTTACTCTTATCGCAGAGTAATCCTGAGGGCATATTAATAGATTGCATGGAACTGACATCTACCGCCCAATCGAAACATTGCAGAATGGACAAACCACTGCTTTTCCTTCTTTCAAGCTTTCCACATTATCCAGAGTTAATGCTGATCCGCACAAAGGACAGAGCCAAGCACTAAGTCGCTCTTGTAAATCATCGAGAGCTGGCAATATCATCGCTTGATCTTCTCCAGACACCTGGATGGTACAGTTCGCCCCTTTTTTACCAACTGGACCGGACACGAGTATCTTTACGCCAATACTCTTTCCAGTATACTTTCCCTTTGCTAATCCTGCGATTGATGCATGGAATACACCATCCTGTTCATCGCTACTACTTTCCACCTCGTAGAAATTAGCATCTTCTATGATTCTCAAAGATTTTTCAAACATTTCCTGAGCAGTCCATTCTTGGACCTTCACAACTATTTCTCCACATTCATGTTCTTTCAGCTTAAGTGCGAATTCATCAGGGCCAATTTGGTCCGGAAGAAGGAGATCACAAACAGAACGGATGACAAATGGTTTAGTTGTCAGCGTGTGGGCTGCACCTCTCTCATCTATGTAGGACACTCCTGCAATTATTTCTCCTCGTACACAATCTTGAGTTGGCATGAAGTCGAAAGTTGGACTCCTAAATCCTTTAGGTTCAATCTTTGGGAAGTGCTCGTCGTCTTCATTACTAGCTAGACGAAGAGCTTCGCTTGGATATGAAATGAGGAACACTTTCACATCTGTAATAGTATATTGCGTTTCATTCAAAACCTTGACCTTGAAGCGCATTCTATTTCCTATGAACTCTCCACCTCTCAAGGCCTTCACAGTGTTTGGAATATATGTAGAGCGGCTTTTTGTTGCAGAGAGAGAGCGAGCAACCCCTGGGATTGGTTTTTTGTAGGTTCTCATGGTTTCTGAAGTGTAGTATCTCCGTTGTTGTTTTACCGATGCTGTTTTTGATAGCTGCTTTCTCATATACGCAGGCATTCTCTCAGGGCCCTCCGAGTTTTCAAAATCTTCTTTTGATTTATTGAAAGCAGAAAAGCAGCAGACAACAAGAAATACTATTGCCACAAAATACAAAATTGCTTCGAAAAAGTATGATTGTTCCAGTTGCATTGTAGTGTATTCCTCATGATGGAGTTGCACTTCAGTAACGTGAGTGTGGACTCCCCTCTATAGATTTCTTCTGCGTGAACGGTGATATAGATTTTCCTAGACGTTTAGAACTGGTCAGAAGATTATAACAACTAGTAGAATTCCAATAATGGTGAGGATAGTTCCAATTCCAACATTCTTGTTTACGTCCTCCCTAAGATAGACGATTGAAAGTGGAGCTGTGATGACTGGAGAAGATGCTATCAATACTGAAGTGATGGTTGCTCCGATAAATTTGATTGCATAACTATAGACTATGAGGCTGAGTCCAATTCCAATGAGTCCCGTAACCATTGCAATCCCTGAAATTCGTCGGGATGGCAATCGTCTTCCACCTCTTAATGAGAATATGAATATCGGAATAAAGACGATCGATGCTACGAGTATTCTGAAATAATTAGCTTCAGCTGCTCCCACTGAAACCACACCAAATTGAAAGATGACATCACTTGCCGCCCACATGATTATTGTCGTGAAAGCAAAAATGAGACCTATCTTACGATCTCTATCAGTCCAGCGTTCATTGTGTACATTGTCATCTGCATGCTCTGATCGAGCTATCAAGGCAACTCCGATTACAACAATAATTACTCCCAGTAATCGCTGGGGTATGACCGCCTCTTCAAGGAACAATGCCGCCATGAGATATACTACTAATGGGTAGCTCATCACAATTGGGAACGCTCTAGCGACGCCTATGCGTTCTTGGCTGAAGTAGTAAGTCGTGTCTCCAATAACGATTCCGAAAATCATTGAGAGTGCCAGGGGAATCATTGAATCTGGTGGTACGGTGATATAAACTGTCCCTGTTGTAACGACAGCAAAGAGGTACGCAAGTGGTAGACTAACCCAAATACGAGTAATTACAATATCAAGCACACTAATTTCATTGTCTATCTTTCTGTAGATTACATTTGTAATTGCAAATAGGATGGTTGCTGCAAGTGCGCAAAGCACTCCAATGGCATATAGGTCTGGGGAAATCTGCATGATTAGGTTTCATGTGGAAGGCCACCTAATGGCTCTACCTACTTGGTCCTAACCCGATTGACACCATACCATTCTGGCACATTCAAGTTTGATGAATTATGTCAAGATTTTTTCTTGATGATACCTATTACAATAATAGAAACTAAGCCTCCTGCACCGGCTATGGTTAAAATCGTCATCGTTCCATCAGGCGTTTCATTTGTTGAACCCGTATTAGTTGTTGAATTAGTTTCAGTTGTCGTTGAAGTAGTCTCAGTTGTTGTTGAACTTGTTTCACTCGAAAGGATTGTTACAATAACAGAATCTGAAGCTGTATTTCCCGTAGAATCCGTGATGAGAAGCGTGATATTGTGAATGCCCACATCTAAATTGTCAACGATAAGGTGGATTCCAAATACAGTCCATACTGCTTCTCCTAAACCTGTACCATTCAGATAGTATTGGAAAGTTTGAGGTTTGAAATCGTGAGTTTCCCACGTAATGATATTCCAAATACTTCCTGAAACAAATGTGATATCCTCTGGGTGATTAATCGTGGGCGCAGTGGTATCACTTACTAGTACGTTAACTTCATCGGTTGCATTCAAACCAGTTGTATCATATACCGTGAGTATTAACACATGGTTTCCTAAATCAAGTCCATTCAGCAAATAGGATATATCTGAACCATTCCAGATTCCCGATTCCATCTCAATTGCATTAACAATAATCCGATAGGAATCAGGATGAAAGTCATCACAGCTCCAGATTAATGCTTCACCTAAAGTTCCTAACTCGATTGCTAAATCGTCAAGTGGTACGATTGTTGGATTAGTTACATCCACAACATTGACGTCAACGGTACTATTTGCACTATTCATGAATTCATCATAGACCATAAGGAAGTACTCGTGGACACCCAACTCCAATCCATCGAGTGAAATTGAAACACTACTTGACCAAGGACCACTGGTTTCTAGCGCTTCATCAATGTATATCTCATATGTGGAAGGATGAGCGTCTGACACAGTCCAAATAATGGACCGGCCAGTTTCACCCTCATACATCTGTATACTGCCTGGTGTGATAATGATTGGACCTGAAGTATCAACTACATTCACGGTGACAGTATCTTGAGCAAAATTACCTGATGTATCATTCACCGTTATTTCGTAATCGTGCAGTCCGATATCTAGACCATCGAGAGGAATTGATAGATTCCCTCCATCCCAGCTATCCGAAATCAATAAGCTATCGTCTAGCGTAATATTATATGAATCTGGATAGAGGTCATCGCATTCCCAGGTAATATTCTGCCCACTAGTTCCGTATTCTAACATTCTATCCTGAACATCTTCTACCGTTGGATCTACAGAATCCGTGACTGTAATAGTTACATTGTCACTCAATCTGAAGCCAAGTTCATCGATTACAGTCAGATTATAGACATACTCACCGCAACCAAGACCGTTCAGTGAGAATGACAAATCCGAACCATCCCATGTGTCATTTTCTTGAAGGACATTATTAATCCGCAGTTCATATTCTTCTGGATAATACGCTTCAGGATGCCAAGTCACATTATTCCCAATTTCAGAATAACCCATCTCGATATCACTGGGAGAGTCAATGGTTGTCATGGAACCTCCGGTTAATTCAATCCAATCAATCCGTATGTCTGCATATTCATATCCATTATTTGGGCAGGAGAAATAGACTAGGACATGGTTGATGATACGTTGCGAATTATCGTAATCAGCTGCCATCACTCCGAACTCTAAATTATTACTCCAATATTCTAGGTTTTCTACATAACCTTCGTACTCTAAACGGACTATGGGTTGCCATAAAGTGCATTGCCATTCATCAGCTGCGAAACTACCCTCTCCTTCTGAAACTGCAGTGATAAGGGTAACGTACCCTGTGTCAAAATAATTATCTCTATACGTTATTTTACATACTTGGTCGTAATTTTCATCAAGAAGTATAACCGCAGCATCACCAAGTTGACTGGCCATGAGATTATTGTCAAATTGTACTTTCAATTTTAAGTGATTACCCACTACAATCGGTGTTTCCAAGTTGTAGATGTACGAAGAATAGTCAGTTGTAGTATCTGATGTAGCAATATATGGCCAACGAAACAAGTTGGATCCAATCGAATTAAGTGGTAAGTCTACTGATGACGAGTAATTCTCCCATCCGGTGACGTTACTGCAATCATGAAACCACGATGTTTCCAAAGCTGAAGTCTGATACGTCTCAACTAAATCCAGTGCAACATTATCATGCATGATTGTCTGACTGTAATCGGTCGAGTGGAAAGTACCGATGAATGACCAGACCAAAATGAACGCTAAAACCACTGTTACAAGATTTCTATGAAATTGTATTTTTCTCATTAAATTGCACCAAAATTTACTTAGTGTTCATTCTTATTCCCGAAGAATACGCCTGATAAATATGGT
>JABCTV010000036.1 GCA_018238205.1 Candidatus Thorarchaeota archaeon | reverse complement strand
CCGGATTACATAGGAACGGGTGATTCTGATTGACTCAGGGTGATTTCATAGATTACAGTCGGCAAAAAACAGTCAACAAGATCTTTGCATTGCTGGTGGTTGTGACAGTATTGATCGCTATCTCGTTGAAGCTTTCAGAACCACCAGATGAAACTACTATCGTCGTTGTGTTCCTTGGGATACCCTTGGGCCTCGTTATATTGTCGAGTCTTCTTGGTGCTGGGTCGAAAAGGGCAATAGATTACAAGGCCGGCAAATGGAACTCGCGCAAGGTTTCGATGAGCTTCTCCGAGTACGAACAAATGACTGAGGATTATGAAGATGCGTACGGAGTTCTCTTCTCTCATAAAGGAGATTCATGTGGGTGCTGCCTGCTGCTTATTGTAGTTGGCTTTTTGGGGATTGCAGGCTGCATATATGACCTAGCACTAACAGGGGGTATGCTAAATCCCCTCTTCAGTATTCCTTTGGATTCAATCTTTGTGATCACGATTATCTATATCATTGCATCTGTAGGCAGTTTCATCGTAGGTTTTCGGATGCCCGCAATTGATGCAAGCGAGTTCTTCAAGCCAATCTTGACGGGGGATGTGTATGAGTTCGCGAGCGAGCTTAACACAGTTCCGAATATACGAGCTAGCATGGATGTTGAGATTGGTGAGAGAGAGGGGGTGCTCACCATTCTTGATGCAGAAGGCACGGCTCATGTTGAAGGTCTTCCGGATGCAGTCACGATAAGGGTAAAAGTTTCACACTCTGGCTTTGCATATCCTTACCTCGTCGGTACAGTGTACAAGGGCGCTAAGGTCCTACCAATACAGAAGTACCCAGCTGTTAATGCAAAATACCCGGCAATGCTGGAATTTTCAATGGACGACGATGTGACAGTAATAGTCGCGCGGTTTGACATCCCCAAGCGTACGAGTAGTGTGCCTAATATCTCGAAGAAGGATTTCCGTGCCTTAGCGGCTGTCCTTGCAAAGGAGCTCAAGAAGAATTACGATGAAGCCCAACAGTGAGAACATAGGCATCTTTAATTGCCAGACTAAATTTCCGTGGTAATTGCACTGGAATCTTGGTTCGAGGATTTGTGATACCAATGGTCGCAGCAAACTGGACAAATAGATGGGTTTTGATGATGATGGCTGGAATTGCGATCCAGGCAGTCGTATACCCCTATGTCTGGTTCACACAGCTATTCGTACACGAATTTTTCCCTGAAGTCTTCGTCATCGGTATTATTTCTGTTATAGTCCAAGTTATCGGCTTTGGTACGATAATGTCAAAAACTCGCGATGCTGACCCAGCAATCTATGGTCAGGGCAGACCATTTCAGCACAAACTGAGAGAAGAAGACGAGGATGTAGCAACGCGAAAGCCCACCTTTGATGAAGCAAAGTAGCATCACAGCGCATCGCTGTCTTGGTCTACACTGACTTAACATGCCTGCTGCCGCGATGTTGAATCTCGAGTTATTAATTCTCTAACTGTTTACTTAGCATCATGTCACCATAGTCGGGGTGGTACGTGGGGCGGAATAAAACCTGGATACCACAAGTCCAACAGAGGAAGGTATTGCCCAATGAATAGTGTGACAACAACGAGAATTGCGAACGTCAGAGTATGAACTGCTGTTACATACGTATAGTATGGTCTTATGTAAGAGTAGAATGCAAATGCCGGAATCGAAACCGCAGCCATCGCCATAATCTCAACTGGGTTAAAGAAGAACGGCATGGAGATGGGGAATAGGAAATAGAATATCGCTGTGATCTTCTCGCTTGAGGTTTCATGATGAGCAATCTTGTGGATTCCATCAATACCCTGTGATAGGAAGAAGACTGGGAGAAGAAGCCACCACTGAAGACCTACAAAGAACATTGGTCCTGCGTAGAACAATAGGTCTCCAACACTCTCAACACGTTCCCAGAAGGGATTCCTTGAGAAGAATTCTGTAGCCTCAGTCATAAAGTATCCAAGCATTTGCATGGCTACGAGAACTGGCATAAGGAAGAATGAAACAATAATCATCACAGTTGCCATCTTTGGCAATTCAGGTATTTTTCCTTCGTGATAGTTATCTAATGGATAGATTCCATGAAGAACGAATACTGTGACAACAAGAAGGAGCCCACTTGGTAAGAAGAACAATGGCTGGAATAGATACATCCAGACTCCGAATGATTCGTATACATTTCCGTCGTAGAACGTCACTCCTAGACTTGGCAAAAAGTACCAGACTGCAAAGACTACAATTAGCTCTGGAATGAGCATTTTCATACGATAGTCTTGAATGAATTTCATAATCACGCCTGGTTCATTTTTCGATTCTTCCATAATCTCACTGTCCAAAGGCAATTTATCAATCAAGATTTCCATCTCTTAAGAGTATCTCTAGTACTCGGCTAAATTAACTTGAAAGTTTAATCTGCTCTTTGAAGATTGAGCAAAACTCACCACTCAATTCATGAATTTCTCTAGTCAATTTAGGACTTGCACCTGAAAGCCCACATTGTGTTGAAACCATAGAATTTCGTTCTACTAATTCAAGGTCCACTCCACTCTTAACGAATGCTTGAAACACACTCTCAAGATTAGAACGAAGAGTATCAAGTATTGGTTGAGTGAATCCATCATCAACATTGGGCAATACTCCTAATGCTAATCCTCCACCATTTTTCAAGAATCTGTTCATTTTCTCTGCTTGTTCTGAATCTACTTCAGGCGGATAGCGAGCTACATCTATATGTGCTAGTTTAGGTTGGCTCTCCCACAATGGATACCAACTGTCTTTCTTCAAGCTTCGCCAATCATCACAGAAATGAAAGGCTGGAATCACGCCTTCTGGAAAAATCCCATCAGTCTTCTCAATAATTTGCTCAAGTGTGAGATCGGTAACTTGACCATTCTCAATCATATTCTTCACGAAACCTAAGCCTGGGTCATCCTGACAGAAAATGATTGTCTTGCAATGTTTTCTCAAATGTTCGAATTGACCCTGTGCAATCCTTGACATTAAACGTTCGAAGAAATGGAACATGCTTCGATTTACTAGTTGTTTGCCATCGGAATCTCGAATGCTGAAACACATAGTGGATGGAGCTGTCTGTTGTGTTTTGAAGAATGGATATTTGGTTCCATCCATCAAGGAATAGAGAGCGCGAAGGTTGTTCTCCTCTGGAAGAAGTGCATCATCCTCGCTTGTGATTTCTCTATACGTGTGAATATCAACATCCAGAATAAAATCGCCCTCTTCCTCAAATTCGTCAACGAGTACTGCGAATTGTCGTATCATATCTTCATCGCGCGATGCAGTGAGCTGATACACATATGGGAGTTCTATCTTCTTGATATACTCCTTAGGAATTGTAAAATCTAATTCCCCTAAACTTCCAACACCAAAGAATTGTCCTGCAAGTTGCTCAGGCAACAAGCTGGTCAGGTCCTTCCACCTCTTTTCCCACGAGCTCTTCTTCTTATGATTTTATTACATGATTGAATTGCTGGACATCCTTCACAGTCCCATGGTACATCTTCGGTTGAATGTTCCGTACCAAAGAGTAGTACCTGCTCCGATATCTCCGTCCCTTGTGTTACCTCAGGTATCTGACTTTCCTTGGTTCTTTTGACCATGCATTTTCGTTTTCTAAGATTCTCACCAAGCTCTTCCAAGTCCCCTGTCACAATGACCGCAGTGGGTCCCACCTGGCGTAGAACATGCTTTTCGAACTGAGGAATGAATCTAAGCTGTTCTAGGTCTCGCTCGGTTTCAGTTTCAAAGAGCGTAATATCTGAGATAGTCGTGAAAGTTGTCTGGGAGGTCCAATCCCTTATCGATCTCTCAACATTTGCAGGAACCGGTTTACTACTCTCTTTTTCTAAGAAACCAATCAAATCCTCTTCTCGAAGACCGCTTTCAATTGCTTCGAAAATTGACTCGTCTGTTATCTTGAATGTGCTGACAACATCAGTTCGTACGGGTTTTGTAATTAGCATTAAACGATAGAGTTTCTGATATTCCATCTCACTTGTGAATGCTGAGATCTCAAAGTTTGGCTGGACAAAAAATGTTTCGCGATTTTCTGGTTTACTTGGAACTGAACCATCTTGAAGCACTCTAGCACCCACTTCTGTTAGCTTCACACCTAGAATCTTCTTTCCCTTGTAAGCTGCTTCAATGAGTCCCAGTAGTAGGGGCGTTTCAAGAGCCATCTGTACTCTATCTTCATCAACCTGAATCCACTTCAATGGTTGATTCTCTTGAAAGAGTTCGCTCCTGATCCAATCTCGTAATTCTTCAATTCCTATCCACTCTTCTTGATTTCCTTGTCTTATTCGACATATTGCAAGAGTTAGTGTGTATTCTGTTGGCTGATCTGGAGTTGCCCAGATAGCTCTTGTTCTACCAAGTGCTGAAAGGAGAAGACGTCTTGCAACAAGGTGTTGTTCGCCAGCAAATAGAGTGTCAACCTTTGATGGATGAACTCGGTCGCCTTCAACAATTGTGTATACTCCAGCTTTTCTGGCAAATTTCTGTACAACCTCAAAACGTTCGTCCGTAGGCTGTGACATTGCTCCTTTGATATGGTCAATTTCTCGTTTAGGAAACTCCCATGAAGAGGTCATCTTCACCTCATGTTTTGCAATGTACGAAACAAGTAGGAGGATGTCAATGAGTAAGGTATCTCTTTCATCAACAAACTTCTTTGCCTTCTTTGGTTTCTCGGTTTGGGGTTCTGGAAGCGCCTCGAAGAAATCTCTAAGGTGTGGAAGAAAGAACTCGAGTACCTTGAATTCTGCAACTTCCCTTCCATACTCTGTAAGTCGACTCATCATTCTTCTAATGATTATTCCAAATTTTCTAAGGTCTCTTTCAGTTTGGTTTAGCTGTCCATAGCTGTATATCTTTCGAAATGGTTTGAGCCTATCATAACTCATTGCACCACCGCTGAGTGTAAGAACACCCAAGAGATCTTTCTCCAATTGAGTGAATGTAGAGAAGACCTTCTTCCTCTCTTCTGGATCTTTCATCTTTTCAGCTAGCATGTGTATTAGTGAGTCGCCAGTATCCGTACCTGTTACGTCAATGCCCCATTTTTTGCAGGCAATTAGTAAGTCCTCTCTGAATACGTGCTCCAATTCTTTTTCTAACGTTACTTTTGGCATTACCAAGACCAAATCCACGACTTTGTCAAATGTAAACAAGCGCGCAGCTATTCTTTATTTAAGATGTTTTTGGTTATGCCATGTAATACTGCCGCAAAACACTTGAAGCTGTTGGTGTGTTACTCTTTTCCTGAAAGAAACAAGCTTATCTTGTATACGTGAAATCCTCAGTTGGGTGTGTCATCTTGGAACCGCTATTATGGTGCATTAAATATCGGCCGAAATCCTGGGACGAGTTTGTCGGACAGGAATCAACAATCCGCCAGCTAAAGAGTTTGGTTGAATCTAGCACCTTAACGAATATGATATTCTATGGCCCATCTGGAACTGGTAAGACTGCTGCGGCTGATGTATTTTCACGAGCGATTCTTGGGGAGAGCTTTAGTGCAAATTTCAAGGCTCTGAACATTCGCGACATTTGGCACATGCCTTTGACCAAGGCAAAAAGATCAGTCCAAGACTTGGCAAAACTGGGGAGAGATGAGCGTTCTGAATTAGACGAGTACATGTCAATAGTGTATCGAGAAGCAAAGGCGGCTCTAAAGGTAAAAGGAAGGACTAGACCTCCAAATCGGAGTCAATTGCTTCAAGAAGCTATCAGATTCTTTGCGTCAACAATTACTGTTGCTGACGAGAAAATTAAGATTCTAGTTCTAGATGAAGCTGATGCATTAAGTCATAGTATGCAACAAGCCCTCCGAAGAACAATGGAACTCTATAGTGATGCTTGTAGACTTATTCTCATCACACCTACATTGTCCGGTTGGAGTCCCGCGATAATTTCACGTTCTTCAGTTCTTAAGTTTCCCTTACTCTCAGAAGAAGAAGTAATAGCACATGTGAGGAAAATCGCGAAAAAAGAAAATGTATCCCTTGACCTTGATGCTGCTTCAGCAATTGCTCGTGGGTCTGAAGGAAACTTACGTCGTGCTATCAACCTTCTACAGATTACCGCAGCAGCTAATAATACGATTACTGAGGATATTGTCTATGCACATTCAGAAACTCCACTGAATCGCAGTTCAAGAGAGATTGTTTCACTGACAATAGATGGATCTTATCAAGATGCACGAAAGATAATGAGAGGTCTAGTTGCAGTAGATGGATATGATCCTCAAGAAGTTCTCCTTGCGATTGAACGAGATCTTGTTAAACGACCCTTCGATCCAGTGACTCTTAGTAAAGTCCTTAGGAGAGTTGCTGAGATTGACCATCGTCTTACTCAAGGAAAGAACTCCTTTGTACATCTTGCGGCACTTCTTGCATCTATCCAAAACTATGCATCTGATTTGACCTAATGAAGTGGTTCAATTTGCTCTTTGAATCTGACTTTGTCTTGAAGAGCGGTAGATAGATTCAGTGGCAGGTATTGTTTGTCAAAAAGGAATTCTGCTTTGATATTATTTTCATCACGGGAGATCATTTCATTATTCAATGCTGTTGATAGTAACTTGCGTACATCTGATGGCAATCCATATCGGCAGCTGAAGGATAGAAACTGAACAGCACTTTCAATTGAAACTTGGCTTCCTTGTTTTCTAAACAAGTGTGCAAGCACAAGAAGCATATCTCTCCCATTCATGTTTTTGCTTTCGCCCGACAGCCTTTTAGAAGTTGTCGTGGATTTGAGTGTGACAATGATGAAATATCCCCTCGAAATAGTGCATGGACACTCGCGTTCTGAATTAGAAGACCTCTTAGAGAATTCATGTGATGCATTTGATAAATCAGTAACTCTTGAACAGGTTTCTTTGGGGGGATGGTCAAATATCAATATCCGTGGTAGGTCTTCCGGAATTGAATTCGTTTTGAAGCTACCTTGGTCTATAGAAGAGTATGAAAGAAATCCATATGACCAGCTGTATAATCTGAGCCTATACTTCAGTAGATTGGATTTGACAGCTCCTCCAATAGAAGTGGGTTGGCTATCCGACTCTAAAAAAACTCCATTCATTCTTGTGGAATATGTTGATGGGACCACTTATTCTTCGATTACGGATGCAAGTGAGGATGAATTACTTTATCTGAAAGAATCGCATCTATTACTGAAAAAGCAAAAACCTCCTGGTATACCAAATTATGAATCTCCATTAGATTACTTGACCACAAATCATGCACAAGTTGAAAATCATAGTTGGCTTCCTAGAGCTTCTAAACAAACAAGTACTCTTATCGATCAATACGACTCACTTCTACCTCAAGTAAAATCATTGAACGAGGTTATTGGATATTGGTCAAGCGAAATAATGCATGGAGACCTCTGGGCACCTAACATTGTTTTTCATCCTGAGCGAAAGGTCTTGTTTCTTGATTTTGAAGCATGTGCTATTGGTGATTCACGATATGATCTAGCTTACCTTCTTGAAGTTCATGTAGATAGAAGTACAGAAAATATCCCAACTCTCATTGAGGATGAAGATATCGACTTTGTTAATTCTCTCAGACCCCTCGTATTAGCATATGTGATTGATTGGTCGCTTTCTAGACTCCTTTCAATGGAGTCCGGCATTGTTGAACCGAACTTGAACTCACAAAAAATACACACTATGATTCTCGGGTATGCTCGTGAGAAGATTGTTCGATTGAAGTTCCTTCTACATTAATTCAAGAAACTCTCTGGTTCTTGTTCCCAGATCTTTTCATCTGCAGAAGCAATGACATATTGATATCCCTGTTCTGTGAGGAAAAGCTGTCTCTTTGCACCAAAGTCCATATCACGAGTGTCCTTTGTTACAAGTGAATAAAAGCGAGCAATGCTACCATCGGTCTTTGGTCGAAGGATTCTCCCAAGTCGCTGAGCCTCTTCTTGACGTGAACCAAATGTCCCTGAAACCTGAATTGCTACATTTGCATCTGGAAGGTCTAGTGCAAAGTTGGCAACTTTTGATACGATGAGTATTTTTTCTTCGCCTTCACGGAAAGCTGCATAGAGTTGTTGTCTAACATCATTGTGGGTCTTCCCTGTAATGAGTGGAGCATCAACTTCCTCTGCAATAAGTGACAACTGGTCGAGGTACATTCCAATAACAAGAATATTGTCCTTTTTATGGTGGGCAATGATTTCTTTGATGATCTTGATTTTGTCGATATTCTCAGCTGCAATTCTGTATTTCTTTCTGTCAGGAGCTACTGCGTAAGTTCTACGCATATCATCTGGAAGATCCAATCTTATCTCATAACAGATTGCAGTTGCAATCCATCCCTGATCTTCAAGAAGTTTCCAAGGCATATCAAAGCGTTTTGGTCCAATCAGGCTGAAAACATCCTCTTCCTTGCCATCTTCTCTAACCAGAGTTGCAGTTAGCCCAAGTCTTCTGGTTGCTTGGATTACCGCTGTGGCTCTGAAGACCGGTGCTGGGAGTATGTGGACCTCATCGTAGATAATGAGCCCCCAGTTCCTTGCTTCAAAAATCTTGAAATGCTTAAATTCAGCAGACCTTGATTTTCTCCAAGTGAGTATCTGGTATGTTGCTATTGTAACTGGGCGAACATCCTTTGTGTTTCCTGTATACTCGCCAATATCCTCTGGTGTCAGAGTAGTCTTGTCAAGCAGTTCCTGTATCCATTGCCTTACAGCGATGACGTTTGGAGCTAATATCAAAGTGGATGTCTGGAGTCTATGCATCGCTCCAATTCCAACCATGGTCTTCCCGGCACCACAAGGTAGTACGATTACACCTGAACCTCCAGTCTTACTACCTCCTGCATGGAAGATAGCTACTGAATCCTCTTGATATGCTCTCAGATGCCATGGTTTGCCTTCAAGGGTTGTAGGTCTCATCTCAAAGGGAAGATGATCTCCTTCTGTATATCCTGCAATGTCTTCTACAGGATGTCCAATCTCAATTAGTGCATGTTTGATGAAACCTCTTTTTGATTCTTCAACCCTGAATGTTACCTCATCAACACGGTCAATGATGAATTCTGTGATTTTCTTATTTGCCCAGAGTTCTTCTGCAAGGTCTTCATCCTCACAGATGAGAAGTAGATCTAGGTCTTCTTTGTAGAGTGAGATTTGTCCATATCTTGACATATAGTCAACGATCTCTCTGGAGATATTACCCGGAATTGGATATTTTGCAAACTCTTCAAGTGCTGCAATGACTTCTTTTGGAATCATTCCCATGGCAGCAGCATTCCAGAGGCTTAGTGGAGTCACTCTATATGTGTGAACATACTCGGGAGATTTGACAAGTTCCGCAAATCGTGCTAGTGAGTCTCTTGCATCTTCATAGAGCGGATTGTCAACTTCTAGAAGGACTGACTTGTCGGACTGAACGATTAGGGGATTGCTTGGATTTACCATGGTCTTTAGACTTCCATATTGCTCGATTTGTTACTCGAAGTAATTACTACTTTGAACGGAAATCGTAGGACGGCCGATTTTTTTTGAAATAAATCCTTCCCTTACGGCCTAATGTGTCAGTATCTCTATGTATATTAACTATGCAAAGTGGTTAACGGGATTACGAGGAAGAAATATGTCCATTAATGAAGAACCCATCAAACAGGAGAGTTTGTATAGAAATCCTCGGGTTCTAGTTCTCGCTCTTGATGCGATGTTGATTATGCTGGGATTCGGAATAGTTGCTCCCTCCATGGCTTTCTATTTGATTGCTCTAGAGGGCGGTCTCACACAACCACCTGGTCCTGGATATATTGTTCCTGCTGAAGTTGTAGCCAGTTTCTCACTTATTCTTGGAGTGATGATGGCTGGCTTCATGGGGACCCGTACCCTTCTAGCTCGATTCTGGGGAGGATACTCCGATCGACATGGACGGAAGCCTATCATCATAATTGGTCTTATTGGTTATTTCATACTTCTGATTCTCTTCGGATTAGCTCAGAACTGGGTTGACATGCTTCTAATACGAGCTCTACAAGGTGTGGTATCAGCAATGGTTTGGCCCACTGCAGAAGCAGCTCTTATGGATATCGTCGGACCTGAGCGTAGAGGTGAAGGGCTCGGACTCTATATGATGGTGTCCGGCCTTGGATTCATTCTTGGACCTGGAGTTGGAGGAATGCTTTACAATTTCTGTAGGGACATCTTACTACTTCCGGTTCCTGAAGTATTTCGTGTACCCTACTTTGTCGGAGCATTGATTATTATTCCCGCAATCATTCTTACTGCAGTTATCTTGAAAGAAACCTCTCCTGGGAAGCTAGAGGACATCAAAGAAATTGAACAAGTTTCTTTGCCTGAAGAAGAGCCAATAACTCCGATGCATCAAGAATCATCTGAATCCGAGATGACACCAAAAGTTCGTCGAATGATTCATGCCATCTATCTGATGTCTATGTTCAATGGTATTGCAATGGGGCTCGGTCAACCAATCTTCCAGCTCTTTCTAATGAGTAAAATAACTACGGACATCGGGCTTATTGGACTTGTAATATCAGGAGCCGGTGCAGTTGGTATGTTATTCTCAATTCCAGCTGGGCGATATGCTGATCGAAAAGGACGGAAAGGATTAGCTGTTTGGGGTGCTGTTGGTTCACGGATTAGTATAGGGGTACTTCCACTTACCACAACCCTAGCTCAGACAAGTGTTGTTTGGGTTGGACAAAGTGCTGCCATGGCCTCATCTCAACCTGCTATGCGAGCAATCCAAGCTGATGTTGTCCCGTGGAATTTGAGAGGTAAAATGTTTGGAACCATTCAGGCCTTCTTCAATGCTGGAGCAACCATAGGTCCAATAGTGGGAGGTGCACTCTTTGCGTACTTCTCGTTGGTAGTTTTTCCAGTTGGACCATTCATTCTTGATGGTCTGGTAGTTCCATTTTGGATTGCATCTGTGTTAGGTTTGATTGGTGCGTTCCTTCTCTGGAAATATGTGGAAGAAACTCACCCCGTCAAAATAACTAAAGCTGACGATGATGAGCCAGTCATAGAAGCCACCTAGAAGGCTCAGAAACTCGCTGAAACCGCAATGCCTATATACTTCTCCTGAGCGCGAGAACTTGATTTAATGGAGGTGCGAATGTATCTATGATCGAATTAGTGTTTATTACAGTGGATGCGAGCACCTACGTTGAGGATGTCTAATCTTCATCCGATGCTTCTTTGTGTTCCTCATGCAACTATCACGCATCGTGCGTGAAGTCTCATTGAGGCACAACGTTTGTGGTTGGTTTCTGCTTTTCTGGTATTTTTGTGCTATGAATGTAAGATGCGTGATTACTCGTCAATGAGAGTGTAACAAAAGTTGCATAAAAACAAACAAAGCAATCAAAGCGGTTCAAAAATAAAGAACCCAAACGCAAAGGAAGACTCCAGTCGAAAAGGTGGCAGTTCCCAGACCAAGGAAACCAAGAAACTTACTGTGGAGCTGATTTTGGAAATGTATTCTCCAGGTCCTTCTGCAAGTTCGAGTTTCTCTCGGAGTGAGGTGGTCTAGAGTGGCTGGCATAGTGGAAAAACTGAATCCAAACAAGACTTCTGCTGTATCCTTCAAGAGAGATGGTCAACGAGGGTCAAAACGTGGTCGGACTGTACCTATCAGTGAGGTCACTCTGAGTGAGGTCAAAGAAGACGCAGTCAGATTTGGACTTGCTACAGATGTTGCTTACCAAATGAATGCAGGAAAAGAGGCATCAATCTTTGTTGCATATCACAAGAAGCATCCAATTATCCTGAAGGCTTTCAGACTCTGGCAGACATCTCAGGTAAAGAAATCAAAGGGCTATTTTGCCCCGGGTAGAATGCAGATTCTTGCTGCGAAAGAATTCGATGTTCTTTTAGGATGCTTCAAGGCAGGAATGAACGTTCCCACTCCCATTGGCCGAGTTGGATACTACCTCACCCAGAGATTTCTTGGAGATGGTTTAGAACCAGCACCCCAACTGCGGAATGTCAAAGTAGAGGATCCTGAAACCGTGCTTGATCAGATTCTTGATGATTATCTCATCATGTATCGGGATGTCAATTACGTCCATGGGGACCTCAGTGCATACAACATACTCTGGTGGAAGAATAAGCCTTGGATTATCGATATGCCTCAAGCATATCATGTCGGTCCATGGTCGGATATGAAACGAGTAGTGATGCTACTACGCCGAGACATCGTCAATGTATTGAGTTACTTCAAGAAATATGGAATTTCAAAAGACCCTGATTATATCGTCAAGGTGTTTCTCTCTGAGTTTGTACCTCATAATTTGAGAAACTACGATGAAGATATTGCAGTGTCCATAGATGGAGGGAACTGAATGAGTCGAGTTGATAAATTCAATCCTCTATCAAAGGGAAGTGCTATCAATCAAAAGAGGGATACGCTTCGTGGAGGAACGTGTGGAAAGGCTGTAATTGAGGAACCCCGATTCGAGGAAATTCGAAGAGATGCAATAACTTACGGACTTGCTACAGATGTTCTCTACCCGATGAGCGCAGGAAAAGAAGCCTCGATATTCTTGGCTCTTTGGAATAAGCATCCAATTATTCTCAAGGCTTACAGGCTTTGGGCAACACCTCACAAGTTGTCAATGACTAAAGGCCACATTCGTGAATCAAGTGGAAAGAAGACTCGATGGATTCTAGGTCTCTTAGAGGATATTGCTGTGAAGGAATTCGATATTCTCGGATAACTGCTTTAGAGCCGGAGTTCGAGTACCAACTCCAATCTCTCGCGTTGCTAACTATCTAACAATGCGATTTATCGGGGATGGTGAAACCCCTGCTCCTCAGCTGAGAGAAGTCGAGCTCGAAGATCCTGAAGTTGTGATGAATGAGATATTTGACCAGTACTTGCTCATGTATCGTGATGCAAACTATGTCCATGGAGACTTGAGTAGTTACAACATCCTCTGGTGGAATGATCATCCTTGGATAATTGATGTTCCTCAGGGCGAGGCTGTTAACAAGTGGAGCAATATGAACAAGGTGGAGCTCATTCTTCGTCGCGATATTCAAAATGTGCTGAAGTATTTTGAGAGCTATGGTCTTGAAAGAAACCCTGAACATATTCTCAATGTATTCCTTGATGCCTTCATTCCAAGTAATCTGAGGAACTATCGTGAACTAAGGAAGGAAGGTCTGGAGCTCTTGTAGTATAGGAGAGTTGGGAAAATCATGATGTTTCTTACGCTCTCTTATGAAAAAAATTACAAAAAAGACATAGTGAGCCTCAAGTTTCTGAGGCTCAATGCGGACGGTTGCTTGGGTTATTAGGATGCCCGTTACTCAAGCTACCTTTCGCAGAACTACTCTGGATACTCCCGGAATCTTCTTCAGACTTTCTTCCAGCTCGTTCAAAGTAACAACGAGTTGGTCCGGAATGAAGTAGCATTCGTAATAGCAGCGTTCGCCGCGTAAACAAACTCCGGTCGTAAAAATTATGTCGCTGAGCTTAGCATCATTGAAAGCGAAGTTAAGCTGCTTCAAGAAGTTTCGAGAAAGATCACTTATCTCGATTCTGAGCAGATAGATATCCTCGCTTGCCACCGGAAAGAGTTTCACAACTTTGTCCTTGTGATGCAACACTGTAAGTGCCGCCTTCTCCCCAATGTCAGCCACAAACTCTGCCGGGAATTCCACAGGTTTCCCAGCGTCTAGCCGTAAAATTATTGCAGATGTCGCGCCTTCCTTATCAAGTACCAAAGATACAACACGTCCTTCAGGGTCTGTACTTCGAAAATTGTGTATTCAGTCTATATTAAGTTATTCTGTTGTAAGGACCTTCTAACTAGGATTCCGTTTGCAACGATTTCTCTGAAATATTACATGAAAATGCGTATAAATTCTGTATTAGCGAGTTTCCACAGAAGTCACAATGTATAATTGGACGTGAGTTCATCTCTAACAGGAGGAGAGAGTACAGCGTGAATCCGCGTCTATCGCAGCTTTTGGGTTTTATACTAATTGTAATCTGTATTGCAATGACTCTGATTGTGTATCAGAGTACTATGTTAGAGAGTGGTGACGATTTTCTGGTCATCATTTCATCTGGAATGGTAGCATGGGGAATTCTTGCACTACCTGAGTTGATTATTGGACTTTGGTTGATAGCAAAGGGAACCCGTGAAGCACGTATTGGTGATGTTTCTGGTGAGCTGATTCCTCTTGTTCAGAAAGAGGGGAGAATCGGTGTGGCAGCTGCTGCAAGAGAGCTTGGCATTGATCCACAGGATGTTGCTGATGCAGCAGAGAAGCTATCACGACGTCGTCTACCATTGGTGTATCTTGACCGTAGTTCTTCTGAGATTGTTAGCCCAAGTGCAGTTTCTCTTGAGGAGAGTCTTCTTCATTTGATGTACGCTCAAAGGAGAATGACCTTTGACCAAATCGGTAAGGTAACAAATGCTACTGACAAACAGATAATTGAAGCAGTAAGTAAGCTATCTAAAGCTGGTAAATTCCGAGGTACTATTGACAAGAATTCTCGTGTACTTTATACTCAGGAGGCAGTGTCGCAACTACCTAAGGCTGTGACAGTTTGTCCAAACTGCAGTGGAAAACTAGAGGCGCCAATTCTTCCAGGTGAAGAAGAAAAATGTCCATACTGTGGGCATGCAATTGTTAACAGGGTGAAGTGATAGGTCGATCCCGACGAATCTTCCACTTGTCAACTATTTGGTTATTCTCAATTACGTAGTAGCAGTCATGGAGATTAGCTGTTAAACAGGAGTGATTCGGAAGTATTCTCAATAGCTCGTCAACATTGTGTTCTTGAGCAACTGCTGAATCTAGGAATTTCACTTTACCATGTTCCTGAGAAAGCGAATAGATTCGAAGAGCGGTGTCTAACTCGTGGTTATCATAGTTAGAGTAAATCTTTCCAAAACTTGTTTCTGATTCAAGATGCGTAGGTCCAAGATCCTTTGAGAGTGTCGTTGCACCGGCATCAATGACAAAATACTCATCATACTTTCCAATTATTCTAGAGATTGCAGTCAATGCACAATCAGAAACTTGGCAAGTACCTAGAGCAACCTGAGTATAATCATAAAATACGTAATTACCAGGGCGTACCTCGGTAATTCCTTCCATTATGCTATCAGTCAATGTTATTGTGGGAGTAGATCCAATGCTAACAACTTCTGGTTTTGTTTCCAATCTCTCTGCAAATTTGATCATCTCTAACTGTTCTTGTGTAGCAGCTTCTTTGATTTGCATGACTGACATTGCATCATAGGAGTGCCCTGCGTGAGTAAGAATTCCCTTGAAGTCGAGATTCCTCGATCTCTCTATTTTGGAAGCGAGTTTGATTGATGCGGGGTTTCTCGGATTTACTCCAGTTCTATGATATCCACAATGAACTTTCAGGAGGACCTCTGGTGACAGTCCATTTTTCTCTGAGTAGGTTTCTAAATGTGATACCATTTCGTGACTGTCAACTAGTAGGCGAAGATTAACTTTCGATGCAATTTCTAAAGCAGCTTCGATTTTGTTAGATGAAATTGGAACTGCATAGGTGATATCGTGAAATCCTGCTTCTGCGAAGATTGCAGCCTCGTCTAATGTTGAAACGGTTATACCTGATGCTCCCTGTTTTAGCAACATCTTCCCAATCTCGATACATTTGTGCGTCTTCATGTGTGGGCGCAAATTAACTCCATTACTTTCAGCTTTATTTGCCATTCTCTTGACATTGTTCTCTAATCTCTCAAGGTCAATTAGGAGTGACGGAGTCATAAGATTTGATAGTTGGTTCTTTGGCATCGCAGACACTTCTCTCTTGGTTTGAACATGCTCACTCAAATACTCTCGTGCACGGCGAGGGAAATCATTTTGTGCAAACTTCCTACCTTATTATTTGGTTTTCAAAATGGATACAATCCCCAAAATCCTTCTAGATATGTTTGAGCATGAGAGTACACAAGCTCGGTTTGTTTTATCTGCCGCAAAAGACACTGACCTATCATTTACTCCAAAGGATGAAATGCGCCCTCTTATTGACTTGACAAATCATTTGGCACAGATTCCGATTATTGATTTCAAATTCTTTACCAAAGAATTCGAATCATTCGAACAAGTAAGAGCCATGGAAAAAGATCTTCGACAGGATACAATAGAAAATATGCTTACAACCTATGATCAAGGAATTGAGAGCATAAAGGAACACATCTCAAAGCTTTCCGATGAACAGGCTCTTGAAAATAATATGAAGGCATTCTATCAGGATGGTCCAGATAAGAACTGGGCTCATTATCTTCCTGAGATCACTACTCACCTTGCAATGCACAAAATGCAGTTGTGGATGTATCTGAAGCTTGCAGGAGCTCCCGTAAGTATGTGGACTTACTACGGTGTCCCACAGAGCGAATAAGTGAATTCATGTTATTCCATGCTGACTTCCACGGATTCGACGCCGTAGATTGAGACGAACTTCATCTATCTTCTCTTTCACTTTGCTTCCCTTTGGCCAGAATTCTTTAATCTCATCGAAACCATGTACGTCCCAATAGAGCGGACAAGCTCCATAACAATAATCAAACTTGTCACATTTCTTGCAACCTTCTGGGGCAAATTCTTTCGCCCTCCAAAATTTGCTTGCTCTGTTGTACCACACCTTCTCAAATCCTTCATGGAGGAGGTTTCCAACTGGTTCACTGAAACTAGAGCATGGTAGTAAACCTCCCTCTGCATCAACAGAAAGAAGTCCATCACAGCAGGCACAGCTCTTCGCTCCGAGACCATGGGCGATTGGATTGAATAGACACACTGGTGTAGGAGCATACCAGACAAACTGGATACCTTTCTTACTTGCTCTCTTCTTGACTCGTTTTACTATCTCTTCAATCTCTGAGTACTTTATTTGAAGCTCATCTCTCAGTTTAGCTGCGGTACCAGTATAGATTACCATATTCATACTGAAGTAGGAGAGTTCCAATTCGTCAGCCAGAAAATCAACGAGGTCTTCAAGGCGATCCACATTTGGGAGGCAGATAGTTGTATTGCAGTGAGTATAGATGTCAGTTTCCCTTAGATTCTTCACGCCTTGAACCATCTGACCGAAGGCTCCTTTTGCACCAACGATATAGTCATGGGTTTCTGCATCTGGTCCTTCGATTGACACCTGTGCACTATTCAATCCTGCATCAACTAATTTCTGAACAAAATCCTTGTTACCGCAGCGACGACCGTTCGTGATGAGATTAACTCTGAGACCTTTTTCCCGACCATAGGCAATCAGTTCGAACAAATCTTCCCGAAGCGTAGGTTCACCCCCAGTGAACGATAGACTTGGAACCTTTGCATCATCAACGATTATGTCGATGACGCGTTTCACTTCCTCTGTTGTCATCTCTCCTGTGTCCCTATAGGGCGAATA
The DNA here is from genome assembly GCA_018238205.1 of Candidatus Thorarchaeota archaeon. Classification (GTDB taxonomy): domain Archaea; phylum Asgardarchaeota; class Thorarchaeia; order Thorarchaeales; family Thorarchaeaceae; genus SMTZ1-45. Next base: position 4,234 of record JABCTV010000036.1, on the reverse strand, counting down.
CGCATAACAGAATCTGCATGCGTTATTGCATCGATATGTCAAAGCAATCTCACTTAGAACCGGATATTTGATTTCCTCACTTCCAAACGGCACTATTTTCGCAGTTCTGTAAGTGTAGATGTTCTGATTTCCTGTGACCATATTTCTAAGATCATCGACAAATGCCGCAAGGTCATTGAGAACAATCTGTTGCTCTGCACCTATACTTACAAAATGGTCAACTATTGTTTGCACATCCTGTCCCTCAAAAAGTAGACTTAGCATCGACATCGCAGTCTTATTGAGATGCATTACTTTGTTGGGCCGTAGAATCAGAAGGTTGTCTTCTGGTCTAGGGAAGAAATAGTCTTTGACATCATCAATGAACGAGGGAACCCAAGCTAGCTCCTCGATTTTGTAATTGTACTGGGGTATAGACTTGGATTCGGGCATTATCTTCCTTGCTGTTTTATAGGCATCTAAAGCATTCGGATAGCTTGAGTGAGTTCAGCACCTTCATCTGAAAGGCTTAAGAGTCTCCATGATTGAGATAGAACTAACATCGTAGTGGAGTGTGTTCGATGAGCACGAATGAGATTATATTACCATATGGCAAAATCAGCAAGAAAAAGTTGGTCATGCATTTTAGCGCCTATGATATCGACTTACCAATCATTGCTGCGGGAATCCGTGAGAGAATGGATGTCTTCCGTGAGCTTGGTGTTGCTTTTGCTGGCTTTGGAACCGAGATTCCTGAGAATATGTCAGAACAATCACCGGCACTAGTGAAGTGTTTCTTCGAGTATGTTGGCGAGGGTGGAAATGCAAATGAAATTCTGAAACGGGTTTACCACCTTGTCTGGGGCGGAATGATAATGGAGTTTCCAGACATCGAAGAATGGGCCGCTGCAAAGGCTGATCTCTCAACCCTGACACTTGCACAAGCTGAGGTCATCAGGGCGAGAAAGGAAGATTGAATGTTAAGCGATTTACAAGGAAAGCTATCTCCTGTATGAGGGTTCTGTCTTGAAGCGAAATCTGGTTAATGCATTTCTACTTGGACTATTGATGTTATCAATGGCTTCAATCTGTGTATCTGCATCTGTACCTAGTCAATCTGTTGAGATTAATCTTGATAGTGTTCTAGTTGATGTAGTTGTTCTACCAAATGGAAGAATCAATGTCACATACTGGATTACAATTTATGTAGAGAGTGGGTCATTAGGTGGATTTGATCTACTTGGAATCCAAGAGAATTCTATCTATGATTTGTAGTGGCAGTGAAATGGGTTTTAAGCTTTGTGTTTATAGGGAGTCTATAGAATTCTGTTTTGAGTATCTATTGTGTGGGTCGAGAAAAGGGCCAATCTTAAAGCCAAAAAACGAAATATATAAAGCTAAATTAGATACTCAATTTAACATAATGTACATTCTGCGACGAAGTTAAATTAGTGAAATTAGGTAGTTAGGTTTTTAAAGGATTATTCTTAAAAGGTAAACACAATATGTGGTATGGGATGGAATTATATTTTAAAAGAGTTTACTCCACCCCCCTGGCAAAGGTTCTGCGGTATTCGGGCGTCTCCTCACCGGTTATGGTGTCTAAAATGGGAGAGTTTTTGAGCGGTTTTTTAAAAAAGGGGGGTACGGGGGGGATTTTATGGAACGCTACCTGAAGGGCTGGGCGGAGTTTATGATTGCCCAGCGCGGCCGTCGTCCATCGAGCGTTAAAACTCACGCCGGGACACTCAAGGAGTTTATGGCATTTTTATCGGAGACCAGCAAGTCTATGGATCCGCTCAAAATCAGGCGGCACGACATTGACGACTATATGAGGAGCTTGTTTTTCGACCGCGGTAACATAAAAAATACGACCAGGGCGCGGAAGCTGGCCGCGATCAAATCCCTCTTCAGCTATCTGGTTTATATTGGGATCATTATCAACGATCCTTGTAGCGGGATCCCGACGCCGAAGATCCAGCCGAAACAGGCGCAAAAGTTCAGCACGGAAGAGCTGCAGCGCCTATTTTTGGCGCCAGACAAGGCCACCCCACAAGGCCTGCGGGACATCGCCATTCTAAAGACGATCTATGGCGCCGGCCTTCGTGTCCATGAATTGTGCGGCCTAAACTTTGACGATATTATTGATTCGGCCGGCTGTATTCGGCTTATCGTCCACGGCAAAGGCGACAAAGACAGGATGGTCACTTTACGGCGCAACCCTACAGCCGCGCTCCATGCATGGCTTGGTGTCCGTGAGAGCCTTAATCTGGATGATCTAGGAGCTGTTTTTGTGCAGACCAAAGACCCGGCCACCCGCCTGCTTATTCCGGCAGTCCAGCAGATTATGGTTAAACACTCCAAAACAGCCGGGATCCCGGCAGGTAAAATTTCTCTACATAAGCTGCGTGCGACTTTTGCCACAGATCTCTATGATTCCGGCCGTGATCGATGCCCGCGTTGCGGCTATCCGCACGAAAAAGTGGATGTCCTTGAAATTATGACACTTATGGGGCACACGGACCCAAAGACCACAATGAGATATATCGCCATAAGTGAAAAAGTCATCAAAAAGACCGCCATCCCTGACCGTCGCTGGAAAGAGTTGGAAAGTGTAGACGGAGCGAAGTATGACAAGCGCGAGATTTTCAAGCCAAAACATAGTGTTTGAGCTATTTCGTCAAATTACCCAAAGATTTGATGAGCTCGTTGCCGAGGAGTGCATCAACATGATTATTGCCGAACTCGGCGGTATCAGGGTAACTGTACCATCCCAGGAACATATATACAGGCAAGACCGAAACCTAAAAATCCGCAATCTTTTCAATGGCGCGAACATTTCCGAGCTGGCCCTGCGTTTTGAGCTTTCCGTGACGCAGATCCGGAGGATAGTGAACAAGGGCTGATAATTTTGTTACAAAAACCACAAAACCCGCTTGCCAGCATGGCCAAAACAGTCTATACACAAAGGTACAAGCACCCAAAGGAGCTGTCCCCGACCTGTGTCACCGAATCCATGGCACGCAAAGGGGGTTTTTTATTTCAGGCGAATTTTAACCGCCGAGTGTCCCGGTTTCCGCGAGGCCCGGGCAGCATCCTTTGGGGCTGTTGTAGCACTCGGCGCTTTTTTTGCGCCCACACAAAAATTCAAAGGAGTTTAGAAATGACTGACATTGTTGTAATTAACGGCAAAGAAATTGAAAAGGTTGAATATCGGCAACAACCGGTAATCACTATGCCCATGATAGACGAGCTGCACCAGCGGCCGAAAGATACGGCTGGCCGCAACTTCCGCCAAAATAAAGACCGCTTTATTGAAAATCAGGACTATTTTGTAGTCCCTTATGAGGAGTGGTCAGATTTGGGAATGGTCCGACGAAATTCATCGGACCAATCAGAAGAGGATAGCACGAACAATCAAGATCGTAATACTTCGGAAGATTTCATCCGACGAAATTCGTCGGATGAAAAACGCGGATATGCCGGCGACATGACTTTTCTCACACGGACCGGTTATCTCATGTTGGTGAAGTCATTTAATGACGATCTTGCCTGGAAGATTCAGCGCCAATTAGTGAACCGGTATTTTGAGACAAAGCCTTTGACCGCGGCTCCACAAAAAAATATTGCGCAACTCATGACCGGCGCGGCCGGGATCGTGGCCAAGATAGACTCCAAAGACCCGATCAGGTCCAAGGCCGCCTTGAGGACACTTCACTTTTTCACAGGCATGTCCGTGGACGACTTGGTGGAAGAGGTCGAGGTGCTCAAAGACCCCACGGCTTCAGAAGTTGCCCCCGTCATCTCCGAATATTTACGCAAACTCATGTTCCCGTATGCCGAGGTCTTTGATGTTGAGATAGGCAAAACCCCGGACGGGTATCACTATCTGCAATGTACCACCACACAGCTCGATCATGCATTCCAGCTCATCAGGCAAGAGAATCACCTCCCCAGGTTCTATAAGACCATCAACCAGCTAGGGATGGTTATGAGCCGCGAGGCCGACGCTCTTGAATTTTTCGGCTGGTTCAGGACCGGCAACAAGAAGATAGCCAAGGGCACCCGGTATCACCGCTACGAATATATTCCAATAGTCCCAGACGAGAATTCCATATAAACAAAACAGAACAGACCGTCATTCCGGCCCAGGGGACCGCAGTCATTTAACTCCAGTTCCTTGGGCTTTTTTATTTCCCCGCCCCTTTTTTACCTTCAGCCTTCAGCCTTCAACCTTTCCCCCTGCTCCACCTTC
>JABCTV010000035.1 GCA_018238205.1 Candidatus Thorarchaeota archaeon | reverse complement strand
CCCAATACCAGCTTGCCACTCTTTCTATTAATCAAATAGTTACAATATTTAATGTTAACAATATAATTTAGTTTTTCTTGAACTAATTAACTTAAAAAAGGTAAAAATTCTTTTCTGATTTGTATTATGTGTTGAATTGTTCTTTACATTGGTTTTGAAAATGAACACACAACACAAGGTGAGTGCTACTCAGATGAGTCAACTATCATGGACTGAGTCCCTAAAGGTCGAAGACCTTACAGCGCAGATTGGTCAAGGTTTTAGTGTACTGGACAACAAAGGCAGAATTCAGTATGTGAATGATCAACTTGCTGAAATGCTTGGCTATAGTCAAGATGAACTTTCTGGGGTTTCGTATCACTCATTATTCAAGATGGACGGAAATGATTTCGTTCTTGATGACCATATCCACAATAAAGAAATCACTTTGTTGACAAAGAACAAAGAAGATGCTGTAGCAAAGCTCACAGTGAAACCTCTGGATGATGATACACATAGATGGTACATACTGCTAACCAAGATTGACTATGGGGATTATGGGTTTAGCACTGAATTCTGGAACGCTCTTGATTTAGCTTCACCCCGTAGGATGGTTGTTGGACGGGATCTAAAGATTCAGTATGTTAGCGCGGAAATGATGGATAAAGATCCAGAGGAATATATTGGTCAATCTGCCATGGAAGGTATCAATGTAGAGTTCCGAGAAGGTTTCCGTGATGCAATAGAAGCAGTATTTGAGGAAGGGGCCGCCGGATCTATCGAAATATCTCAAACTGTGTCTGGAGAACCAACAAGATGGTTTGCTCTACGAATAAGCCCAATACGCCAGCAAGATAGTGTCTTAGCAGTAGTAGTTACTTCTATTGATATCACCGAGCGTGTCTATATAGAAAAAGCTCTGCAAGAGAGTGAAGAGAGATTCAGAGGAATCTTTGAAAATGCAAAAGACAGTATTGTGATTACTGATGAGAAGGGAAACATAACTGCAGTTAACCAGTCCTTTGAGAAGCATTTTGGTGTCAAACGAAATGAAGTAGTGAGTAATCCCTACTGGGAAATACCATTTCTCTTGATGGCTGAGAGTGATAGATCCCCTGAATTTCGGAAGCGCACAGAACACACTATTTCCACATTCTTTGAAACTGGGGAAGCACCATGGTTGGATAGCATTACTCAGGGTAAGTTTATCCATCCTACTTCTGGTTCACTTCTTCAATTCGAACAGCAAGCATTCAAGATTCCTTCATCAAAAGGACCGATATTATGTTCGTTTATTTGGGACACAACTGAACGAAAACAAATTGAAGAAGGTCTGAAGCGATCTGAACAGCTATACAGAGCACTATTCGAGCAGAACAATGACGCCGTTTTCATCCTTGACCTTGAAGGTAATCATATTGATGCGAATCACCAAGCCGTGGAGCTTCTTGGATATACAGTTGATGAACTGAAGAAGAGAAGTATTGCAGAAACTGTTATTGATCGAGAGGTTGAAGATAGTTTCAGTCGTATTTCAGATATGTTGAAAGGAAAGATTCTACCAGTTTACGAACGCACACTTCGAAAGAAGAATGGGGATGAAGTCACTGTAGATATCAATGTTTCACTAGTACGAGATGATGATGGAAATCCACTCCATTTCCAGAGTATCATGAGAGATATCACAGAAAGAGTCAGTGCAGAGCAAGCATTGCGAGAAGAAGAATCGAAGTATAGAACAATAGTGGAGCAGTCTATGATCGGGATTGCGATATTACAAGTTGAATCCTTGACTATACAATTTGCTAATACTGAATTCGCAAGTATGCTGGGTTATACAATCGCTGAACTACAATCTATGGATAGTGATGAACTCACAAGTCTTTTACATATTGATGATATAGAACCTTTTCAAAATTATCTAAGAGCTGCATTCAGAGAGCAACCTCGTGATGATTTTATCGTAGCACGTTTATTTTCTAAAGAAGGCGCTCAGATATGGATTGAGTTATCTGCGGGAAGAATTGAATATCAAGGAGACCCAGCAATTCAAATTTCCATTGTCAATATCACAAAACGTAGAGAGATGGAAGATGGGTTGCGTGAGAGTGAAGCACGAGGAAGAACGCTTCTTCAATCAATGTATGATTTGGTAATAGTTCTTGATGAAAGTGACAAATTTGTCGAAACATACACAGGAAACCCCGACATTCATTACACTGACCCCGATACATACATTGGTCAACATGTTTCAGAAGCTCTACCACAAGAAGTTGCTTCAAACTACCTTAATTGCGTTCAAAGAGTGAGAAAAACAAGACAAAATGAATCAATGGATTACGCTTTACCGATTGGTGACGAGATTCGATGGTTTTCTGCAAATATGAGTCCCCACGAAGATGAGAAGAGTGTCGTTGTTGTTGTTCGTGACATAACGGAGCGTTATACAGCTAAGGAAGCAATGGCGCGTGAGAGACGAGCCTTTCAATCTATTGCAAATGCAGCTGTCAAATCCTCTGAAACTGGTGATTTAGGTAAAACCATAATCGAAGATCTGATAGAAACACTGGGATTTGATTTCGGTACTTTCCGATTGTATGATGCGAAAGAAAAAATTCTTCGACCTACCGCAATTGTTGGAATGGATACGTCCAAATTATACTCAGATATCCCATGTTCTTTTGATGAACTTCCAAAACATCTCGTTTCACTGGTAGCGATAACAAAGGAGAAAATTATTGCTTCTGATGTCAACAAACACAAATCTTGTCTTCTCATCAAGGATCGACTAGAAGAACTCAATGTAAAATCGATTGTAGTTTGGCCTATCCTCAATGATTTGGGTGACATGATAGGCATATTCAGCATTGGAGCATATCATTACGTAGATATTCCTGAAACAATCCGCCCCTTCTTTGATGCAATTGCTGGGATGTTAAACACAATCATCGAACGTAAGAAGACCGAACAGGCTTTGAGAATTAGTGAACGAAGATATCGTGAACTCATTACCGATATATCTGAAGGAGTTGGGATGACTGACCTAGAAGAACGGCTCATTTTTGTCAATGATAGCTTAGCGGAAATATTGGGGTACTCACCTGAGGAACTTGTAGGTATGAGTATTCATGATCTTGTTGATCCTGAAGATATGGCGAAGATTCTGACTCATACGGAGTTAAGACGCGAAGGGAAAGCTTCTACCTATACACACAGATATGTGCGGAAAGATGGAGACCGCAGAATAGTTCGCGTGTCTGCAGTTCCATCTCGAAATGACGAAGGTGAAGTCGATGGTACTGTAGCAATTGTAACTGACATCACGGAGCAGATGAAGGCTGAAGCTGCATTGAGAGAATCAGAAGCTCGATTCCGAAGTATTTTCGAGAACTCTACCATAGGAATGCATTTGCTTGAAGTTGCTGATGATGGGCAAATTATACTAATAGATGCCAATCGTGCAATAAAGAAATTATTGCACTCAGATTTTGAAGATCTTTTTGGCAAACCTGTTTCGCACATAATGCAAAGTAGAAAATTCAAGACAGATATTCTTAAAGAATATGAAAATGTTATGAGAACTGGTATTCCGTGGAAACTTGAGGAAGATATTCATGTTGGGGGTAAAGTAGTAGGTGCTATACAATTTCAGGCATTTAAAGCGTCTTCCCGTACTCTGGTTGCAACATTTCTTGATATCACGGAGCGGGTGAAGGCTGAGGTAGCCTTGAAAGAATCAGAAGCTAGATTCAGAAGTATTTTTGAGAGTTCTCCATTAGGAATGCATTTGTTGGAACTTACTAAAGACGGACAATTAGTGCTAGTTGATGTAAATCCTGCAGCACATGCAATAATCAAGAGGTCTGATAACAATCCTCTAGAAATTGGTCAACTTCCAAGCTATGAAATTTCGGGGCAATACGGGAGCATACTTCATGATAAACTTGAAGAGATTATGAGAACAGGTATTCCATGGAACCTCGAGGATGTTCTGTATGATAAAAAGAAGACAATAAGAGGTGCTGTTCAACTTATGATATTTAGAGCGTCTCTCAGTTCTATGGTCATATCTTTTCTTGATATTACAGAACGAGTTATCGCTGAGAAAGAAATCCGAAAGCTAAACGAAGAACTTGCGAAACGAGTTGAAGAACGAACTGCCGAGCTAGCAGCTGCAAACAAAGAGCTTGAAGCTTTCGCATACTCGGTATCTCATGATTTACGCGCTCCTCTAAGAACTATGGATGGATTTAGCCAAGCTCTGCTGGAAGATTATTCCAATATTATTGATGAAACAGGGAAAGATTATCTCCATAGAGTTCGAACTGCAGCAACACGAATGGGTTTACTCATAGAGGATATCTTAGCGCTTTCCAGAGTAACTCGAACTGAAATGAAACGAATAGATGTGAATCTCTCAGATATAGCTCGTGAAATACTGCTAGAACATACAGAAATTGAACCTGAACGGTCAGTAGATATTCGAGTTTCGGAAAGTGTAACTGCACGATGTGACCAACGACTCATTAAAGTTGCAATTAGGAATCTTCTAGATAATGCGTGGAAGTTTACAGGACAAATCGAAGATGCAATGATTGAATTTGGAACTGAAGAACAGGATGGAACGATTGTATTCTTTGTCAAAGATAATGGTGCAGGTTTTGATATGACGTACAAAGAAAGCCTATTTACTCCATTCCAGAGGCTTCATCAATCTGAGGAGTTTGAAGGCTCGGGGATTGGGCTTGCTACTGTCCAGCGTGTAATCACAAGACACGGAGGATTAATTTGGGCGGACAGTAAAGTAGATGAAGGTGCAACCTTCTATTTCACGATACCTGACTAAAGGCGGTTATGATAAATGAGCAGTAAAAAGATTCTCTTGGTCGAGGATAACACTGATGATGTTCTCCTCACTCTTAGGGCACTCCAACGAGCAAACATTCTCAATGAAGTAATTGTTGCTAGAGATGGCCATGAGGCTTTTGAATATCTAACTGGCGAAGGTCAATATGCAGGGAGAGATACTTCTGATTGCCCCGTTGTGGTGCTTCTTGATTTGAAGATGCCAAGAATGGGCGGTCTAGAATTCCTAAAGAGAATCCGGTCGATGAAATCTCTCAAGCTTCTTCCTGTCGTTATTCTTACTTCATCAAAGGAAGACCAGGATATCTGTGAAAGCTACAATCTTGGAGCAAATTCGTATATTCAGAAACCTGTTGATTTTGACCAATTTGTACAAGCAATACGAACACTGGGGCTCTATTGGCTAGTACTCAATGTAAGCCCACCTGGAGGCAAATCTGAGTGACCAGGAAAGTTCGGATATTACTTATCGAGGACTCCGAAGATGATGCGGTTCTCCTAGAGCGTCAACTTAGGAAAAGTAATCTGGATTTGGAAATGAAACGAGTCTGCACAAGTGATGAGATGCAGCAAGCTCTCGATGAGAGCACTTGGGATGGCATTATTTGCGATTACATGATGCCAGAATTTAGTGTGAATGATGCAATGGATGTAATTCGGAGTAAAGGTATTGACATCCCCTTCATTATTGTTTCAGGAACTATCTCCGACGAAACCGCTGTCGAGATGATGAAAGCCGGTGCCCATGATTATCTTACAAAAAACAATCTGAGCCGCTTGGTTCCTGCACTTGAACGAGAGATTGTTGAAGCAGAACATAGACATCAGCGACGCGTGGCTGAGGAAGCCCTTCGTGAGAGCGAGCGAAAACATAGGATGCTTATCGAGTCAATAAGTGATACAGTAATTGTGCTAACTGATGAAGGTAAAGTTTCGGAGTTTTACTCTCAGACTCCCGTAGTTCAAGACCTTAGTATTGAGGGACATATTGGAAAATCCATTCCTGAAATATTCGTTCCATCTGTTGTGAAGAAAATTTCAGAACTTGTCCAAGCTACACTGGAGAATAATCTAACCACCACCTTTGAATATCCTATGAACGGTAGATGGTTCTCAGCGAAGCTTAACCCCCATGAAGACGGACAGAGAGCAGTTATGGTTCTTAGAGATGTATCTGATCTCAAACAGGCAGAGGAAGAGGCACGTCAATCTCATGATGTTGCAATGTTATACCAAGATATTACCGGACATGACATTCGGAACCTATTACAAGCAATCATGATAGCTTCCGATCTTCTGTACTCTGATGAAACTGATCAATCGAAGATGACACTATTACATCATGTTACGGAATCTGTGAAAGAAGCAAGCGATCTTATCACAGCTGTTCAATCAACTGCTGCACTATTATCCACTCCACTTGAGAAAACATCTCTGGACTTCACTCTGAAATCATGTGTGAAAATGTTCCATGAAGAGCACAAAGATGTTGACTTGGATAGTAACCTGACTGTAAAAGAGGCAATAGTCAATGCAGACCGATTTCTGTGTCATATGATTATGAACGTTTTCTCAAATGCTGTTAAGCATAACGATAACAAAGAGCAAAAAATCTGGACTCGCCTTGCTGAATCCGGAGAAGGTTATGAAATTACCATCGCTGATAATGGACCTGGCATCAAAGATTCTCTGAAGAAGAACCTCCTTAGCCCAGCAAGGCGTTCGGGCGGAGTAGGCATTATTCAATGTGTCCAGATTGCCAACAAGTATGGTGGGGCATTTGAAATCCATGATAGGGTACAAGGTTCTCCTGAGGAGGGTGCCAAGTTTAGACTCTGGCTTCCTAAGGTTAATGTTTAGTAACAAGTCGTAGATTTGGTCTGGGAAGAGGGTTTCTCTTATGTTGGGTTCGAGCCTTCATTTTCATGACCTTCATTACTTTTGATTCATCGATTCCCCATTCTACAATTTCTTTTTCACTCATACCTTTCTCAAGATGGAGAAAGAGAATACTATCTAAGTAATCATAGGAGATTCCTATCTCATTCTCATCAGTCTGTCCTTCCCAGAGTCCTGCAGAGGGAGCCTTCTTGATGATGGGCTCTGGTATTCCAATGTGATCCGATAGTTCGCGAACATTGACTTTGTAGAGCTCTCCAATTGGAAGTACATCTGACCCACCATCGCCATATTTGGTGAAATATCCAATCATCAGTTCAGTTTTATTTCCAGTACCCAGAACTAGTCGATTCTCTTGATTAGCTCTTGCATACCATGTGACCATTCGTAATCTGGCTGCGAGATTACCTCTTGCTACTTTGTCAAGGTTAAGAGAATCATATACAGCTACCGCCTTTTTCAATTCAAATATTTCAGAAGGCATGTTCAAAGTTTCTGCAAGCAGTTTTGCATCAGCAATGTTCTTGGCGTCCTTTTCTTTATCCACTGGCATCATGATACCTAGCACATTTTCAGGTCCAATAGCTTCACAGGCGAGAGCAGCAACAAGGCTAGAGTCAATACCTCCACTGAGACCAAGAACCGCTTTACTGACACCTGCCAGTTTCACATAGTCCTTGATGAAGTTGACAATCTGAATCCGTACTAGTTCATAGTCATCGAATCGAAGACCTTCTGGTAGATTCATTTGATTACCTCATATTCTCTATCTGTCTTCTCCTTTTGTACATTATCGGCGTGGCAAAATCTGCCGTAATTGAATACTTGTGGCAATTATAGTAACACTGTTTCAATGAGGAAGTAGAAGAATGAAGCAGTTCCTATATAGAATATCATCACTGCGAATGCACCGATTATCTTCATCCAGATTTTCTTTTCCCTAACAAATTCATAACACAAGAACACTGTTAGTCCAAGGAACAGCTCTGGCATAATGATATACCATGCAAGATTTCCTGTCATTCCAGTAACTGTAGCAGACCACGAAGGAAGGGTGACTAGTGTTATTTCTGAGCTAACAAATATCATGACGGAGAGTATCGACACAATACCGTATGTCATTTCCAATGATTTCCTCTTCTGAATCTCTTTTCCAATGAATAGGATGATGAAGAAAGGTATCGACCAAAGTCCTGCCATATAGAGTGGAATAGATCCACCTATCATTGGTAAACCCCCTGGTGGAAATACGAGCGCACCTAGCGTTTCTGCAAGATACCAATCTGGAAAAATCATGAATAGACTTAGGATGAAACTGAACAACCAGATGCTTTTCCATTCTTCGTGCCCTTTCGTATAGAATCCAACTATGATAAGTGCATTATAGAGAATTACTAGAATCAACAATTTCCCATCTACCAGGACTCCTGGAAATGGAAAGAGTAGGGTAATAGCTGCAAGTATGGCAAAGATTACATGGATTAAGATGAAATCCTTGATTGACTTATCCTTAAGCAATTGCATGAAGTTTGGGGAACAGAAACATGCCTATAAGTTGTAAGAAAATATTTCTATAGCGATTTTTTTAGGAAATCTACGAGTTCTGAGTTCATTTGTGAAACATGCTCTCCCAGCCAGGCTATATGTCCTACGTTCTCAATGCTGTATAATCTCGCATTAGGGATAGATGATGCAGAGAATTCAGCATTAGAAAATGAAACATCCATATCGACTGTCCCATGGATTACGAGAGTCGGGCATTTAATGTCCTGCAGGTTCGAAAAAGACACTCTTTCAAGTTGTTTCAAGTCGTTATCTAAACCAGCCAATCTCGGAGTCATTGGACAGGTCGTTCGAAGGAATCTTTTGTACCAAGAAACTTGTTCCGGATTCGACATCACCTGTTCTATGTAGGTATTCAATTCTTTAGGTTCAAGACCTACAGTTTCCTTGAAGCTCTCTTTCATCGATAATGCAGGCAACCGTCTTGTTACTATATCAAAAATCCACACACCTATATCCGCCATAGAACCGGACAGGAAAATCCGCGCGAGTAAGGAATTGGTTTGACTCTCTTCAACAATATACTCCTGACTGACTGCCGCCATTAAGATAAGAGATTTTACTCTATCTGGATAACGTAAGGCAAATTGAATAGCAGGTGGACCTCCTGCAGATGCTCCAAGGATTGCGACCTCTTTAATACCAAGTGTACTCAATAGTGCATCAATTGCATCAGCTTGTTGCTCAAAGGTTTCTCCTGTACTCAGAGGTGTGCGAAGATATCCTGGTCGGGAGATTGCCAATAGGGAAAATCCTTCATTGATCCACATGTCCATATCCAGTAAACACTGATCATAGCCACCGGGTGCTCCATGGAGCATGAGAAGAACCGGACCGCTGCCCTTCAAGGCATATTCAATTTCTCCCGCAGATGTGGTGACAACTTCACTGTTACTATAGATATTTGACAGCAAGAATCGCTTCCATCGCCTATAGGTGATGATAGTCCATACAAGTAGTAATACGGTGAAAATAATAGCAAGTTCGAGCAGCATGTGATGCCCAATCAGAGTGGCGTATATTATTCTTTTCTATTTCAGAACTTAGAATTACGATTGGTGAGAAAATCAGGCTAAGCTTTATCTTCACTCACGCTAGGTAGGGCGAAGCGTATAGGAGCAGCCACTACCAATTACTGTCTTTTCCTTATACGAAATTTGGGAGACTAGCATATGTCAGAAAAATTAGGACAACTAGATCTTGTATTCATTGTTGATAACACAGGGTCTATGGGTCCATATATTCAGAACGTCAAAACAAAAATCCTAGAGATCATCCGCACAATAAAGAAGGAGGAGTTGTGCCATAGACTCAGGGTTGGTTTAGTTTCATATCGAGACCATCCTCCAGAGGAAACCACGTACATTACCCAAAAATACGAGCTTTCTTCCGATACATCAAAAATCGAACAGAATGTCCTGCAAATGGATGCATCAGGTGGTGGTGATGGTCCTGAAGCAGTATCAACCGCACTCCAAGTGATGAATAAGATGGAGTTTCTCAATGAATCTGCCAAGATTGCAGTACTTATTGGAGACGCACCACCTCATGGTGTGGAGTCCGGAGACCGCTGGCCCCAAGGCACGCCCGACGGTGCAAAGTGGGATGCAGAAGCAAAGAAGTCCTTCGACAAGGGGATTATTGTCCACACAGTGGGTTGTTTCCCTGAGATTACCAATTACCAGAAAGGTGTTGAGACCTATGAGAAGATTGCAGGTCTCTCACAGGGAAGATTCATTCCTCTAGAGAAAGCCGAGCTACTTGTCAATATCATTACTGGTCTTGCTGTTGAGGAGATCGACAAGATCGCAATTCAGAAGTCAATTCTTGAGGATCTAGGAGTTAGCATGGAAGATTTCCCTGCTGATGAAGAGTTCACTGAAGAGAAGATATCTGCCATGGTCATGAAGGTTCAAGCTCAAGGTGTCAGGAAGCGAGCAATGGCTGAAAGATCAGCTTCAGCTCCTGCTACCCGAAGTGAAGATCTTGCGGTTGAAGCACAAGAAATTGATGAAGATGACATCCGCGAGGCTGTACGCCAGCTGAAATCCAAGTCTAGAAAATAATCATTTTTCCGGTGCTGCATTTTGCGGCACCTTCATTCTTTTTGTAGTGGCGACAATCCTAGAAACCCATATCTTCTGTATTGGACACTTTTTCTATATGCCTAGTAGACAGTGGGACTATTTCATGTCGAACTTCTTTGGAGACTCTTACATGATGTGGCATGATGGCATTGATCCAACTGCAGCATGTATCTTAGAGGGTGCTGAACGAGATCAGGCTGAAGCTATGCTTATCGAATCTATGAAAGAAGGAAGCTTCTGGGCTCCCATGGGTCTTCGAGAATTACGTTCCCAAAGAGCAGTTCCACTGATGAAGGAGATGTTATCCTCAGCCAGTGGAGACCTACTCCTTGAGATCGCCATTGCATTGAATGTTATTGAGGATACTACTGAGTATTATCCTTACATCATTCGTGTCCTACGAGAAGCTCCTAGTGCCTACACTAGACTAAAAGCTGCCATTAAACTTCGTGATTTTCCCACTCCTGAAGTAATTGAGACCCTCTTTGATGCTGTGAGTGATATAGACTATCTTGTACGGAATAATGCCTCTAATTCGCTTCTAGCTATTCATGGACTCGAACCTATGATATCTGAACATAAGGAGATCTTCCATCTCATTATTACTCATACTAACGATGAAAAGGGAACTAGTAAAAAAGACGCAGCAGCTGCATACAAAAAGGCTGAAAGGATGCTACGTACTTTGTTCGAGAAGTAAAGGTTGGTGGCCAGCGCCAACAAGGCAAATGGTAAGGGGGGGGAGTTATGAGGGCATGTTACAGAAAACAAATGCCCCGTCAGCCGCCTAACCACCATCTTTCATAGGGTGCAAGTTCCATATAAGCTTCACTCTCGGAAATATTTTCTATATTTTGTGATAACAAAACGCTATTCAGTAGATAAGACCCCCATTTTTACTATGCAAGAAGATAAAACAGAAGAACATAGATACGATGTGACTAGTCATTGGGTAAGAGAGAAGATAGTCACTATTGAGATTGAAGGGAAACCGGACTTCGAAGTAGCTCCTCCTCTGGACTTTTGGTCAGATGGCCCCAAGGGAACCCTCTCCCCCGAAGACCTATTTGTTGCCTCTACGGTTGCATGTTACGGAGTATCTCTATCAGGAGCTTCAAAACGCTTTCATGCAGAGTTCAACTCTCTAACAATTAACGCAACAGGAACACTTCAGAAGGTCGAGTTTGGTTGGGAGTTTGAGCAGATCACTATTAATCCGACAATCATTGTTCCCACAAATAAAGATAAGAAACGGATGACTAAAGCAGCAGAACGTGCACATCGCTATTGTGTGATTTCAAACTCAATGAAATGTCCCGTTCATGTAAACTTCGAGATTATAGTTGAGCAAAGCACCGCACCCGAATAGTTATTAACAATAGTTAATGGCTTATTAACTATGTCCGATCATGTGTACAATCTAAGTACTCGTGTTTCTCGCCCGATGTTTATCGGTGTGAAGATTCTAAACAACGATGAGTTCGAGGTAACATCTCCACCGGACTGGTGGCCAGATGCACCGGAGAAACACCTTTCCCCATACACGCTGTTGTTAGCAGCATCTGCTTCGTGCTTCAGCCTTTCAGTATTCAAAGCAGCAGGAAGTTTTCATACTTCGTTTTCAAACGTTGAAGTTGAAACAACAGGTTTGATGAGTGAGAACAATGAAGGAATTTGGAGCTTTGAGAAAATCGAGCTCAAGGTCAAAGTAACAATTGATGATGAAGCAGAAAAATCCAAGATTGGAAGAGCTATCGAAATGGCTCATAAGACATGTCCAGTGGCAAATACACTGAATTGTCCAACACTGTTGGATTACGAGATTATCGTTGCTTAGTCAAACTTGATGAGTTACTATAGCTGAGGTAAAGGTATCTCGGCGGTGTACTCTTTTCCACATTGGCAATCCAATTTTACAGACCAACGTTTTGGCAGTGGAACTTTGAATTCTTCAACAACTTCGGAAAGGGAGTTCTTAATACCACGTATTAATTTTACATAGACATCCGCCAAAGTCGTCAACTCGTGCGGAAAATCAAGGTCTGAAAGAAAATACTTGAATGACTCTTTACACTCTGGGCAGGATGTGAGGAGGAGATTAGTAACGTCTCCGCACTTTGAACAGGTGATTTCATCTCTGCTCATTTTCGGAGCAACTGGTATATTCAGTGTTAGATCATTCTGTTGACCACAGACATAACAGAAATATTTCAACGGTAGCTTTGGCATATGGATATAGTCCTACTTTTGGTAGGAAACTCTAGTGTATCCTCGGCTAAAAGTTTAGCTGATGTCGTTAGGGTAAGCTACTGATCTTCTTTGCGTTTAAAAGAGAATCATTTCCAACTGATTCTAGCTCTATGGTCACTTTAGCTCCTACAGCTAGCGTATCGAATTTTGTAAAAGCGGTCACCTTTATTTTGAGGCTTTCATGAGTATCTGTTTCAAACCCAAGATACCCATAATGGGTTTTTCCTAGGGTGCTGATGTCTGAAGCGGTAATTTGTCCTGTAATGACTCTTTGCATAATAAATCGCCACACCGGTTTTGTTTCCGGAATAACTATAACTGTATCCATTCGGACAATCAAATTTAGTTCTGAATTTGCTTATGCAGTAGCTATTACAGCACAACTATGGTTATACCATTCTACTCATCAATAACTCTCAGATTATCAGGGTAGAACTCTGCGTTCTCGACATATGAGTCAACGTAGATACTTATTGCATGCCTAGCAGGATCATCAGGTCCAAATTCTCGCATGTACTTGGCTGGTACTCCAGCATATACAGTGTAGGGTTTAGTTTCTGTTCGATTATGTAGTAATGCACAATTCCCTATTAACACACCTTCAGAAACCTTACTTCCTAGCATGAGGACAGCTCCCATCCCAATAGCCGCGTGATCTCCTATCTCTTCCGCATGGATAGATGCGTTGTGGCCTATGTTCACTCGGTTTCCAATCTTGGTTGTGAATCGTGGATCTGAATGGATCACAACACCATCTTGGACATTTGTTTCATCACCGATTCGTATTGGTCCTCTATCTCCTCGAATTGAGACCATTGGTGCGATAAAGACCCGTTCTCCAATCTTGACATCGCCAATTACTGAAGCCTGTGGATGAATAAAGGCTGTTGAAGCAATTTCTGGTGTCTTGTTTCCAAGTGCATAGATTGTCATGACAGTCAACTCCATGGATCCGACATGGATGGTGACAGATGCTCATTAATGAAAAAGCAATCGGTACACCTGCTCAACTTAATGATGCGAACTATTAAATCAAAAGAGTGTATGATTTTAGGCAGAGGAGAGTTTCAAAGAATGAGCACGCAGGATGAAAATTCAGACTCTTCTGATGTTCCAGAGACCTTCATCACAATCTATGGTGGAAAGAAGGAAGAGGTTGGAGAATCCGCCAAGAATATTCTGGGAATATCAGATAGTGATTATTATGGAACATGGCTAAGTATGGGAATAATGCAACGCTTGGGTTTCTTGTTTGAAGGTGGAGTTGAGAGTGCAGGCGGCATGGCAGAGTTAGTCTGTATGTTTGCGGTTTTAATTGCTATTCTTGCTCTGTTTGCATTGTGGAGCGTAGCAATTGTATTCGTAGTAATTGCAGTACTGACCTTACTGAGTGGTGGTGCAGCCTACAAGTTCATTCGCGCTGTCTATATCACCGCACCCATCTCCAATATGGAATCTTCCAAGATCGATGAGTTTGTAGCAACTCAACTTACTCAAGGCAGATTTGTGAGGATTGAAGATTCAGATGCCTCAAAGACAATGAGTGCAGTCACACAAAAAGCCTCTACAGCTACTTTGACCTTTAAGAGAGGAATTCAGTTCGCACTCCTAATCGCTACAATATTTCTGATTACTGAATTAATCTACTTCTACAATATGGGACACTGGCTCTCAGGTCTCAATGTAGCTACAGCAACAATGGAGAATCAGATTCTGATTATTTTCGGACTTCTATTCTTGTTCGGAATAATATTGACGGACATCGGAGTTCTGCTAAGAAGCAGAGTAGCTAAACGTATAGAGTAGAACGCGAAGACTTCAGATTACATCAAATACAATCGCCCAGAATTCTCGTTCAGAAACGCCTGTTCTAAGGGCACGAAGGTTTTCTTTGATGTTCTCAAAAGCGGCATGGGACTGGAGTTTCTTCTGCTCCTCATGGGTCTTCTTCACTCTATCCGTGATCTCTCTTGCTTGTTCGGGAGTTGCATTTACACCTCCCATTTTTAGTAGATATTCAACAAAGTGCCTACCTACAAATTTACCCAGATGGAACTCCCTCTTACGACCAACCTTTGAGGGACTGATAGGTTCGTAGGTCATTGAATGAGTTAATTGTCCGTGAGAATGGATTCCGCTTGAATGAGTGAATGCATTATCCCCACTAATTGCCTTATGGAGTGGTATAGGAATAATGAAGTTCTTCTCTACAAGTCTTGAGAGACCGTAGAGCTTCTCTGTTTCAATCCCTGTATCTATTCCATAAAGCTCTTCCAGAGCCATCACAACTTCTTCAAAAGCCGCATTACCAGCTCTCTCACCGTATGCATTCACGCAGACTTGGGGATAGGTCACCCCCTCTTCAATTGCGGCCAACGTGTTTGCATTTGCTAGACCAAAGTCATCGTGACAATGCACAGACATTGGTACTTTGTACTTACTCTTAGTCCCGAGTCGAGATTTGATCTCTCTAATGATATATCTCATCACTTCTGGTCTGACAAAACCAACAGTATCCGCAACACAGATTTTATCTGCCCCAGCATCAATAGCCGTCCGAAATGCTTGGCAAAGAAACTCCATATCACTTCGCGTCGAGTCTTCAGCAATATAGTCTATTACAAGACCATGCTCTCTTCCAAACTCGATACACTCAGTAAGGCGCTCAAGCATTTCTTCACGGGTCATTCTTAGCTGGTACTTCAGTCTGAAATCCGATGTAGCGATGAATATTGGGACTTCAGTTACTCCTGCATCTATGCAAGCTTCAATGTCTTGAATGACTGCTCTTGCTGGTGCTGCAACAGTAGCTTTTGAGAGACCCTCATCTGCAATTGCTTTCACTGCTTTCTTTTCGGCATCGCTAACAGCTGGAAATCCTACGGCGACAATGGCTGTTCCGACTTCATCTAACATCTTTGCGATTTCGATTTTCTCATCGATTGTTAGTGCGACACCTGGAGTTTGTTCTCCATCCCTGAGAGTTTCATCCCAGATGTGTACTTTCTTGGGGAGAGCCTTAGGCTTAGTATCTGGTACCTTGTTGTAATTGACCGCCAATCCCGCTTTCTCAAGGTTTTCCATTCGTTTCAGCCTGCTTTTCCAGTTGCTCGCTTGGGTTTACTCAAATCTATAGAGCCCGTACCTTGTAGGACCCTCTAGACTTTTCTCAAGTAAACCTATTTGCTTATCGTAATCTTCTTTTTCGATGATTCCTTTCTCAAAAGCTTTCTTTGCCTTTGCCATTTTATATTCAGCTTTAGCCTTGTCTATGTGGATGAGACGTAATGATGCTTCTGCTTTTGGTTTACTTTTGGTCTTTTCACCAATGCCTTCTAGCATAGGCATCCAGCATATCGTTTCCACATGGAAAGAGAATTCTAATCCTCTCTCGAGAATCCTGTTCCAGACCGGGCATGATTTTACAATGATCTCTTTCTTGTTAACTTCAACATCGAGACCTATAGCTCTGAAGATTTGACCAGCAATCTCAGCTGCTGCTTCTGCTCCCTTGCCACCATTTGCTTCAGCAATCTCTTCACCAATTTGCTTGAAGCCTCCACCATAACCCTCATACATTGAGAGTGGACCGGTGTTCTCTCGGAGACCCCACCAGAGACCATCAATGAATGCAACGAAACTCGTTCTTAGAATATCTAGGTCAGTCATTTCTTACCCTCCTTTACAAATGGCTTTCCCCATTTGTTGAGGAATGCAATCTCCTCGGGTCCTTGTCTTGGTGGACCTAGAGTGCGTTCATTTTTCGCATAGCCCAGTGTAAGGCAAAGTATTGGTACCCAGTGTGGGTATGGAATTCCGAGCTTTTCAGAAACTGCGCCTACATCATCAAAATGATCTAGCTGTACTGACGACACACAACCACCTATTCCTAGTGATGATGCTGCAAGAAACATGTTCTCCATCATCATTGAACCTGCAATGACAGCGTGGCGTGGACTTGACCAACCATAAACGCCTCCTGTTCCTCGAAGAGTAGCTTGTGAGTTACCGACGTGAGTCTGATCAACAGCAAGAACGAGCAAAACCGGTGCTCCATAGGTTTCAGGTTTCCCTTTGATATATTCAAAGCGTTCTCCTGAGATAAGAATATCAATCGTACGTTCCAAGCTGGCTTTTGATTTAATGTAGCTCAATCTTCTTTCGAGCTCTTCTCTAGGAGTGGCTCGACCGAAAAGTAGGATTGTTCGGTCAACAGCAATTTGACCAATGAAGTCCTGTAATTTCTTATCGCGAATAACGATCACTCTCCAGGGTTGCTGATTTTCGGCGCTAGGGGCAAATCCACCAGCCTCGATTATTTTGTAGATTAAGTCATCAGGTATATCCCTGGATGTGTCATAATCTCTTATCGAACGACGATTCTTTATCGTCTGAATTGTTTCATTATCGTCCAAGGTTGTGATACTCCAGCCTATGATGATTTGGCCGAGTATTATCTGTCTTAAGTAAGTAACCGTTCCCCGAAACCTAGATATTTTTGGAGGAAAACATTTGAACTGCCTGAGTCAATTCTCAGGCAGCTCCACTTGGTTTACATTACTGGTGCGTCTCTTCCGCTATATTTGACATGGAAACCAGTATCAAGATTTGCGCTTTCTCTAAGAATGTTTGAGCCTGCAACAAGACGTTGAATCTGATTTGTGCCTTCATATATCTGGAGAAGTTTAGCATCTCTCATTAGTTTCTCCACTGGATACTCTTCGAGATAGCCATATCCTCCCATGATTTGAACTGCATCAGTTGCATTCTGCATTGCTGCGTCAGACGCAAGGAATTTTGCATAGGCTGAATCTTTCGAATTGCGTATGCCTTGATCTGCCATCCATGCTGCATAACGAGTCAGCTGTCTAGCAGCTGCTGCTCGTGCACCCATATCAGCTAGCATGAAACTGATTCCTTGGAACCTGCCAATTGACTGACCGAATTGATGACGAATATTAGCAAATTTTGCAGCCTCATCTACAGCTCTTTGAGCTACTCCAGTTGCTATCGCTGCTATTCCTGCTCTAGTCTTATCTAGAGTGGTCATTGCTATCCTGAAGCCATCACCCTCTTTGCCGACCAAACAGTCTTTTGGTATACGTGCATCCTCAAAGATAATTTCACTTTGAATAGAGTTTTTCTGTCCCATTTTGTTTTCGATATGTCCTACCTTTGTGGCTTTGCTCTTGGGTACCATGAAACAAGAGAGTCCCTTGGTCTTAAGCTCAGGTTGGGTAGATGCAAAGACTGTGAAGAGTGATGCCTGAGGTCCGTTGGTTGTGTAACACTTGACCCCATTAATGATATACTCGTCTCCATCCCGCACTGCACGAGTTGCTACAGCTCCTGCATCAGAACCTGCACCCCGTTCGGTCAAGCAGAATGCTCCAAACTTAGGCTCTTTTCCAGTAATTAGCGGCTCGACATATTTCTTAAGCTGCTCAGTTGTCGCACCGACAACAAGTGGTGTAAAGGCCAAGTTATTGCACATGATTGTTGTTGCCAATCCTGCGCATCCATACCCTGTTGCTTCAGAAACAAATGTTTCAGAAAGCAAAGAGAGTCCAGGTCCACCTGCCTCGGTTGGAATATGAAGGTTCATGAGTCCCGCCTCAAAGGCCTTCTGAACGACCTCTTTCGGGAACTCGTTTTTCTTCTCCAACTCATGAGCATGTGGTGTGATATGTTCAAGCGTGAAAGCTTTGGCTCGCTCCCAAAGCTTTTGTTCTTTTTCCGATAATGAGTAGTCCATCGTAAATCCCGTCTGGTCGTTTAACTTCGACTTATTATGTCTTCGGAGTGATGCTAAAATCGGTTCCTAGAAATAATGCGGATTCCCTACCAGTTTTTAAAGCGGAAATCTATAGGAAACATAACGCAAGACGAGGTGTATACGCTACTTGCCCCTAAATAATTCAAATATTGTAAGCGCAGCACAGACCAAGTTTGGAGCCCTTAAGGGAGTTTCTCTCAGAGAGATGTTCTCAGAGGCTGTAGACAAGGCTACTGTCGATGCTGGTGTCCCAAAGAAGGACATTCAGGCTGCATTCATTGGAAGTTTCATTCCTGAGATGTTAGTACATCAGGGACATACAGCACCATTATTGATGGATTTTGCTGGAATGAAAGGTATCCCTGCAACACGTCACGAAGATGCGTGCGCTTCTGGCGCAACTGCTCTGCGTGCAGCTGTCATGGCTATCGAATCGGGAATGTATGATACAGTTCTGGTGGCTGGAGTTGAGAAGATGACTTCTGTTTCCACGAACATGGCAACAGAAGCTTTAGCCGCTGCGGCTGATGATGAATTTGAATCAAGCATGGGTCTCACTTTCCCAGGAGTTTTTGGTATCGCTGCCGTTGCACATATGCAGAAGTACGGTACAACAGAGGAGGACATGGCACGAGTTGCTGTTAAAGCACACAAGAATGCTTCAACAAATCCATTTGCTCAGTTCCAGAAGGAAATCTCACTTGAGAAAGCAATGACTCCACGTTACATTGCATGGCCTCTCAAGCTCTTTGATTGTTCACCAATATCAGATGGTGCTGCAGCATTAGTGCTTACTTCTACTGAGAAAGCAAAGCAGTACACTGATCTACCCGTCAAGATTACTGGGACTGGTCAAGCATCTGCTTCTATGAACTTGTGTGACCGAAGTGATCTCACATCATTCAGTGCCTCTGTAGACGCAAGTCGCGCAGCATACAAGATGGCTGGACTTGAAGCAAAAGATATGGACTTTGCAGTTGTTCATGATTGCTTTACCATTGCTGAGATTATTGCAAGTGAGGACATTGGATTCTTCAAACCAGGTGAAGCCACAAAAGCTCTACGTGATGGTGTAACAGCACTTGATGGTGATAGACCAATCAACCCAATGGGAGGATTGAAAGCTGTGGGCCATCCAGTCGGTGCAACCGGCGTTAAACAAGCCGTTGTTGTTTACCGAGAGCTCATAGGTGATGCAGGTCCTAATCAAGTATCTAAACATGATACAGCGATTATGCATAACTTTGGAGGAACCGGTGCTACGGCAGTTGTTACAATAATGAGGAGGGCTGACGCATGAGTGAGAAACCAACAGTTGAAGAATATTTGCAGAATATCCAGGACGGCCAATTCAAAGCCTACAAGTGTGTTGACTGTGGAATGGTCATTGCTCCTCCATCGGGATCATGTTATGGTTGTGGGAGTAGTAAGATGGAATGGACTAACATAAGTGGGAAGGGTAAAATTGTATCCTTCACAGTTATTCACATCGCTCCTGACGCGTTCGCGGAAGAAACTCCCTACTACATAGCTATTGTCGAACTTGCTGAGGGAACAAGGGTTAGTGCACGACTTCTTGGACATGACCCACTCAAGCCAGAGGAAGTCAAACTAGGTTCTGATGTTAAGTTGGACTATGAAACTATTGAGCCTGGTAAGAAATACTTAGCATTCAGAGTTGCGTAATTTCTGTGATGAGGACTACATAATCGTAGTTCTCATCCTTCTTCTTCTTTGTCAAAAGCTCTATAATCTCCTTAGTATGATTTCTATTATGAGGTAAAATAGTTTGGTCGAGAAAAAGTATTCAGAGTTTCTTCGAGTCAGTCCACGACCTGATGAGATGACCTTTACTGAGCACGTCAGTGATGTGACCGTTGAGTTTGACCAAGCTCTGCTAACGGAATATCTTCCAGTAACTTCCGGGGTCAAGGGTGGTGATCGTGCACTTGCTGAGACCCTTGGCGGTGTGATACCAGAGAGTACTCGTCAGGCGTTACTTGATACTGATTTCATCGGAGTCTATGGCCGAGTTGTACAGTCACAAGAAACCCCCGACCTCATTTGCCTCCAATATCTGTATGTGTGGGACTATCAGGCTGTTCCAGCACACGAAGGAGATTACGAACCAATCTATGTCTATGTGGACAAGCGTAGGCAATTTGCAATATACGATCTTGTTCATTACTGCTCTCGAAAACTTGACTTTGAACTGCCTATCTCAGGAGAGATAGGTCTCAGAATGATTCCAGGTTGGCACTCCTTCCTCCCCGGTTACATCTCTGACGATTCTCAAGATCGCAATCTGAAAATAAAACCTCTCTCCGATCAACATTTGCGAGCATGGTGGTCTATTCCAGAAGAAACTCCACGACTGAAGATAGTCAAGCATCTGAAAGACCCATTTCAATTAGAAGCCCCAGGTCACTTTGCTGATGCTCCTGATGAGAATGCTATAACAATGTGCTGTACATTCTTGGAAATTGAGAAAGCACTTGCAGAATTTGAGGACCCCAAAGTAGCAATCGTTGAAGGTATCAAACGCGCATTTACAGAATGTGTAGGTCTCTTAGCCCTCTACAAAATTGGGGCTTACATGCAACTTCTGAAAGAAATGAATGATATCGGCATGATCAAAGCACCTATCTCAGATACAGGGATTGATCTAGTATCAATCGGTAATATGCTCCGAGACGGTTTTGTATCAGTCACAAAAGTAGGTCAGGATTTCTTTTCTAAACTCTACACTAGAGATTTGAAAGAAGAATGAAACCAGTTCGTTCCTGGCTTATCAACTCGTTTCATTGGTGAGCGATATCATGTCGCTTTTTTCCGCCATTAATTTTTGCCAGTCTATTCGAGTAATAACATAGAGACTAATTATCAATGACAAGAGAGCTAAGACTTCTATGGTTCTAGAGGTTATGCTTGCTGGATTTCCAATTATATCTTCAACAAATTGCAGACTAAACCTTCCACCCCAAGCAGCTGCTATCATAAACATAGACTTTCCAACGAACTGGGGAATTGCTACCTTCCACCATGGATATTTAATTTATCTTCAACTACATAAATATGTTCAACGGCCTGGTCATAATTCAGAGCACCTTCAGCATTCTCCAGCTGAGCCCCCAAACCATAACCCATGGGTGAAATTTCATCTTTAATATACCAGGCTCTTTTAGCATCGATCCATTCTTTAGTTGTATAGTCATTAACCCATATTTCAGTTTTTGGATCCTTGCTGTAAACTGCCTGTTTTTGTGACTTAT
>JABCTV010000168.1 GCA_018238205.1 Candidatus Thorarchaeota archaeon | reverse complement strand
CTAAAGCGTTGTATATGCATTGCCTGCCTGCAGATCGTGGTTTCGAGGTTTCCAATTCAGTTCTTGATGGTCCACAGTCTATTGCTTTCGACCAGGCTGAGAATCGTATGCATGCACAGAAGGCTGTAATGGCTCTCACTATGAAATAATTGATAATTAGGGTAGAAGTTGATTTCTACCCCTCCTTTTTTTTTCTTTACCTTAATTAGTCAGAAGGTGCATGACGTACCAGCTTCTAACCGACAAAAATGGGCCGCAATATGCGGCAGCGCCATTTTCTAATTTCGTCTGCTATTAGCGATATGATTCTTATAGAGGTTAAAGTATAGTATTCAATTGGTGTGAATCTTGTGTGAGTGGTGTCTAAAACATGGTGACGGCGGAAAATGGTACTTCAATGCCCGCAACTATCAGAAAGAACTTGCTGAGGAAACCAATGCTGTTGAGCATCTAAATGATGTACTCAAGGTCTTTGATAGATCCGGTGTTACGCCGATATATGGAATGAAGTTCGCCGGTTCAGGATACAAACTTCAGACGCCAATCATTGGAAGAGTAATGAAGACAATCATAAATCGGGTCTTACATAACGAGGGACCAAAACGAAAACGTATAGGAGTTGATGGTCACTTTGGCCAAGTTTTACCAATTGAAGATGCTTCTTATATTATAGAGAATCTTGCTGCAGAACCACTCACTTTGAACTATTGCGTGTGTCGGTATATGTGCAGGGGGGAGAAGGATGCGCGTTGCCTCATATTCGGCGTCATGAGTGAGGTTGCAGATAAGATACCTCGTTACATTCCTGAGAATGTAAAGCGACCAATGGATCGTGAAGAAGCAACTCGGAACCTGGAGAGCTTTTCAGAAGAAGGTCTGGTTTCCACTGTCTGGTTTCATCCAGTTCCATTCATAACAGCTATTTGTTCTTGCGAGAATCCTGATTGCATGGGAATACGAATGCGGCAGGATTATGACATAGATCTTCTCTACAAAGCAGAGTATGTAATCCAATTGAATCCAGACCTCTGTGAGGGGCTTAAATCGTGTGTGAGTGCATGTCAATTTGGAGCTTTGAGCTTCAGTCCAACAAAGGATATGGTCAACGTGGATTTAGACAAGTGCTATGGGTGTGGGAACTGTAGAAATGCCTGTCAACATAATGCACTTACTCTTGTCCCACGAAATAATATCAAACAGGTTGCTGGTAGATACTAGGAGAAGATGTAATGATTGCAGTTCGAAAGGGAAAGACGAAGATTACAATTGACTACTCGAAGTGTGGACCTGATGGTGTTATGGATCCGCGAGAATGCACTAAATGTCTGAAACAGTGTGACCGACCGGTCTTTCATCTACATCATGTGATTGTGGATGGTGATGATCCTTGGGATCCATCTTATTGGCAGGTAACTCCTGTCTATACTTCCCAGTGTACACGGTGTATGAGATGCATTGAAGTCTGTCCAGTGAATGCAATATCTGTCAGTTGGTAGATTGAAAGAGCAGAATCGTGGTTTTGAGGTCTCTAACTCAGTTATCGATGGTCCACAGTCTATTGCTTTCGACCAAGCTAAGAATCGTATGCATGCTCAGAAAGCTGTAATGGTTTTGGCAATGAAGTAGCTCGCTCTTGTGAGCTACCCTCATTTTTTTTTCTTAGAATCAGCCAACGCTAAGATTGCGAGTATGGTTATTGTTCTTCACAAAAAGTGATTGGCTTTTATTCAAGACTTTGTTCTATCTCATTTGACAAATCACGATTGAATGAGAGAAGAAATCGATTCTTCTTTGAGGTTTCCTGCCAGAGATAGTCAAAGGCTCCACCATACCGTTCCATCAATATCTTAACGATAAACAGGTCAAGACTCATTGTAGTACGAGTAGGCTGCAATGCTGAGAAGAGAGAGTCCTCGATATCCTTTGGTAATCGGGGTTCATCAAAATCAATTTGAATTGTAATCTTTTCAGCGCTTACCTTTGGATAAATGAGAATCTTCCGGGGAGGTTCATGTCTGCAGATGAATGAGAAAAGATTCACAAGAGCAATCTCAAAGAATTCATCACCTCGAACATAGACCTTATCAATAAGATATTCAGACCATTTGCTGAAACAACTCGAACCAAAGGTTTCCTCAGCAATTTTGACAGATGATTTGATAGTGTCAGCAAGATTGACCAGAACTAATTCGTGCATCTCTTTCTCCTTTAGTTTAATCAAAGCAGATACTTGCTTATTGATTTGATCCACTTCATGTCCTATATCAAGAGCAGTTTCTGCTAAACTCGTAGGTTCTTCAGCACTCTTATCGCCCATTGAAAATATCTCAAGATACAACATCAAGCTCTGCAAAAGATTGCCAATCTTATGCCCCCAGATGTTCAGGTAGAATTCACTTTCCTTTTTGGATTCAAATAATTCTTCTGTTCGAATTTCAACTAGTGATCTGAGTGATTTTTGTGGTTCAATTATTTCTGACGAAATAGTAACCAGAGTAATTAGCAGTTCCCCTGAAATAAAAACTGAGAACCAGATTAACTCAATGACTTGAAGAGGATTCGACTGGAAACCTAAGAGTACAATCGCGAAGAGCCAAAGGAGGATACTTAAGAGAGAGGCCAAGTCAAGTCTATTCCGCTCACGTTGCCAAGATGTGTAGTATTTCCAAAAAGCGACAGCAAAAATAGGAAAGAGAATAGTCAATATTAACACTGAGGTAAATGTCAAGCCTTCTCCTGGTATAGTAGTAATGAATACGGGTACAGGACTTAGGAAGAACCAAATTGTTACAAGCGGGCATAAAATACCACCCCACAGAAATACAGTAATTATTCGTTTCTTATCCAAGTCTATTTCTTCAGAAACTTTACCAAAAAGGATTGAAGGTGCAAGTACTAGCGTAAAAGCAACAATCACTGTTCTATTTCTAGCTCTATCTGTGAATGGTGAGAGGGCTTCCATGGACACATTAGTCACGAGATATAGAATGAATGTAAGGATTATATTCACAGCCAAGAAAATAAGAACCAAGTTGCGTAATCGACGTTCTATGGTAAACCGAGCTAGCGAATTGGTGAAGATAATTCCTGCCATCATAGTCGAAATTGAAACAAGGATAATAAGGAAAAGTGCCATATGTTCAGGTACCATTTCTATGAAAGCAATATTAGTCAAGACAGGAATTATACTTGCGATTACGATTGCTAAGAATAGGACTAATAGGATGTAGTCGCCTCTAGATAGGGATTTTCTTTGGTCCATAAAACATCCCCGTTGTGCTGATACTCCAAATGCAATGTTTCATCTAAATTAAAGGCGACTTAACAATATTGCTGTTTTATTAAGAAATGCAGTTCTAAAACCTCCGAATTAGTAATATATGCGGAGTTATACTGGAACGTGTGAGCCCTAAGAGATGACCGACCAATTAGAACTTATGACAAAGTACTTGATCCATTTACAGTTCTATTCAGAAGAAGAAGATGTACTTTTCAGCCGAGACAAAAAACACACACTCTCAATCCCAGGGATTGGACTAGTAGTTGCAGCTTTTGAGAATGAATTTCAACAGCACGTTCATCTAATAAGAAAGAAGGAATATCGTACATTTCTTGACTTAATTGCCAAGAAGATTCCTTTCGACTCAGAATCAGTACTTCTAAATTTCAATAGAAGTGTAAGTGAACTTGGGAGTCATAATCTCACTGATGAGCTATCAGCAAATTTTCTGATCGGCCCAATTAGGTCATTTCTTCAATCAAGGGAATTCGATGCGTGTATCTACGAAATTAAACATGAAGCAATAATTCGCATTGGAACTGATGATGCAAAAGCAATTGTGTCTGATAGAATCTCGGACTTCTACTCTCGAAATGATTCTACAGTATCTATGTTACATAATCTGGCCTTACTGAAATTCCTAACCTTTCTCTATGGTTCTAAAGAAACTCAACGAAGAGTAGTCCGAGTTTTCGACCAGTACTGTGAAGAGTTGGCTGCAAAGCTTTCAAGTTAGGTAGAATGTATTGATTCATTCTTTACTTGATCCTGAGAATCTGAACGATGGTAGTTTCAAACCAGGTACGAGACCAATTGGAGGTCTTGATAGAAACTCGAAGTATTTTCCAATCAGTTCGATATCCTTGAAGAACCGCGAAATTGCATCAGTAAACCTTAGGGTTCTGAGTGGATGCTTCACCTCACCATCTTCGACATACCAAGTACCGTCACGTGTTAGAGCTGTGAGGACTCCCTGAGTTGGATTTACGGGATTCATGTAATGGAAGTGTGTAACCAGCACACCCTTCTTAGTTTCCGAAACCATGTCTTCAATTGATGATTTCCCTTCATCAACAACAATGTGTCTTGCTATTGGTTCTGCAGGACCCCACCATTTTGCATGATTACCTGTACTCTCAACTCCATCCTTTGTCGCAGTCATTGTATCATAGACTAGGTTCTTCACAACGCCGTTATCGATAAGGTCAACCTTTTGATGAGGAACACCCTCATCATCAAACATTGAAGCCCCTACCAATCTCTGGTCGAGAGCATTATCAGACATTGTTAATTTTTCTGAGAATACTTGTTCACCAATCCTATCACGAAGGAAACTCATGAACTCCTGATGACGTCTTGCTCCAAAACCTAGAATGGATGTATATAGGAGCAACCCTGCTGCTGCTGCAGGCTCTAGAATGACCTCATACTCTCCTGGAGCAAGATCCTTCATCCCAAAACCATCAGATGCCTTTTGGGCAGCTACCCTCGCCACATCTTCAACTCGTAGGTCTCTTACATCACGACGCGCGTCACTACACCAACCCGCAGTTTCTTCGGAGCCATCCTGAGCCATTATGGTTAGGTCAGTAATAGCTGTTGTTTGCATCTCATACCCTTCGACTCCTAATGAATTTGCAATAGCTCGTTCAGTTGAGATATTCTGAACTATGCCAGCAACAGCAACAATTCTCTTATCGATGTCATGTGCAGTATCAATGGCAAGTGTAGCATACTCTGCTCTTAATTCTGGAGAAGTGTTGTATGTTTCCTCACAAACCAAACCATCCACATCAAACGAAGAGGGGTATGCTTTCTTTGTAGGGAGTGATCGGAAGTCTTTGTTATCAGGTGAGATTTTGGCCAGTGAAATCGCTTGAGTAACAGCTTTTTTGATATCACTATCTTCAAAGACTTCGAATTCAACAGACCCACTTTTTTGTCCAAAGTAGACGAGTATTCTTACTTTGGCATGGCGTTCAGATACATTTTGATCAATGATACTATTTGCGAGTCTTGTGAGACCCATTTCAGTGAGTGTAATTGCGGCTTGTGCTTGTGATGCACCTTGAGCTTCAGCTTCCTTGAGAACTAAACCTGCTTTAGCTAAAAGTAGATCCTTATTCTGCTTCAAGTTATTTCCCCTCCATTATACCAACTCTAACATTATGGAACCTTGCAGTTCCGCAGCCATGACCAACATACATAACCTGAGGTGGTTGACCTTTCCCACAATTTGGTGTACCCCAAACACGCCAATCATCCTTAGAAGAAGCATCCATACTGCCCCAGAATTCTGGAGTTATCCCTGTGTATGTTGGGTTCTTGAGTAACTGCCCAATTTCTCCATCTACTATCTCCCATGCAATTTCAGTTCCAAATTGGAAATTAACTCGTTTATCATCGATACTCCAGCTCTTATTAGTTGACATTAGAATTCCATTCTTAGTATCTTCAATGATTTCATTACGTTTCCAATCAGTGGGTTCTAAATTGATATTCACCATCCGAATGAGAGGGAGTTTCTGTGGAGCATCAGCGCGCATACCACCCGAACTTTCATCTAAGCCAATATGTGCTGCAGTTTCTCTTGAACTTTGATAGCCAACAAAAAGGCCATTCTTGATGAGTTCAACACGTTTTGCCTTGACTCCTTCATCATCATATCCAAAGGTTCCAAGACCTCCAGGATTTGTTGAGTCAGCCACAAGAGTAACATGTTCGCTACCGTATTGTAATGAATTCAACTTGTCAACCGTCATGAAACTAGTACCTGCATAAGCAGCTTCAGTCCCAAGTACACGATCAAGTTCAGTAGGGTGACCGCAACTCTCATGAATTTGAAGCATCAACTGATGACCATCAAGCAACACCGTTGCCTTTTCAGTGGGACATTGCTTT
>JABCTV010000167.1 GCA_018238205.1 Candidatus Thorarchaeota archaeon | reverse complement strand
CAAGCTGTTGAAAAAGTCAAGGTCTGCATTGACCAGGGGCATCCACCCGATTTTGTTCTTATGGATTTTAAAATGCCAGAAATGAATGGTCTTGAGTGTACTAAAGCCCTTACAGAGATGGGTATCAAGAATATTCATCTTTTGACTGCATATTTTGACACCGAATCACTGAAGCAGGCTGTAGAAGTGGGTGCAAAAGGTGTGCTTAAAAAAAGTGAAGGATTCGCTTCAATAGCCCGAAAGGTTGCAGATATGGTGCGAGGTACAAGAGAACCAGCCCCTCAAACCAATTCTCTGTAAGCCCACAAAACCCTTAACAGTTACCATTTGCAATTGAATTCTAGCTGGAGTTGAGATTGGATTATGCGTCGCTCACCCTCAAAATTGCTATTCTTTGGATTCATGACACTGTTTATGGTATTGTTTGTAGGAGGATTTTCTACAAATGCAGTTACTGCACAAACACCAGTGTTTCCAATTGACTTTGTAAATGACGAAACACTGTATGTCTATGCTGCTCTAGATAGTCAGAATATCAAGGATTCTGGTTCACTTAATCCGATTGAAATAAACATGGAAGGTCCTATGGAGCTATTCCTTCAGATTAATGTTTCAAGTACAGTTGATTTGAACATGACTGGAAGTATTGTTTTCTACTATCAAGGAATTGCAATATTTCCAATCCAAATCATTGATCCTGTGACTAACTCAACATGGATTTGGGTGAATCATGAAAGTGATATTCCACCAGTAGCTGCGCTGATAGATCTCTCTGAGGCTCTCTCATACAGTGGAATCAAGCTTGCAACCGGAATTTTTGAAGCATCATTAGATTTCAGGTACTACCTCGAAGGTGATTCCACAACAGAGCATGTTGTATCCAATACATTCTATTTCTTCATTCCTTCAACGCCTCAG
This sequence comes from Candidatus Thorarchaeota archaeon, assembly GCA_018238205.1. GTDB lineage: Archaea > Asgardarchaeota > Thorarchaeia > Thorarchaeales > Thorarchaeaceae > SMTZ1-45. The sequence goes on along the minus strand of JABCTV010000167.1, from coordinate 5,291 downwards.
GATGTTTTCACTTCAGTTACAGGTATTTCAGCTACTGTTGCCACTGTTGGTGCGATCTATGGCTTAGGAAATGGCTTCTGGCAACTCTTTGAAGGTGTCAAGACTGCATACAAGTTACGAGGTATTCATAAGAAAGCCTCAGAGCTGAAATCTCTGCCAAACCTCACAGTAATCGGTGCATTACCACTTCTCTTCTCAATGCTTGCTGGAATGACAAAGATGGGGAAGAAGAAGAAGGAAGCGAAAGATGACAGTCCTGACGATAGTGGTGTAAGTGAATACTTGGTACGTCAGAGATTAAGGGAAGTAGCTCCTGATGCTTGGCCTGTCGATAAGTGTCCTAAATGTAAACGGGACTGGAATACTAAACTCGATATGTGCAAGAAATGCAATTTGACACAGGATGATGCTCGCGTTATCTATGCCGACCTTCTAGTTTCTAAGGTGCCTGCTGCGCTTAGACTCATGGGGAATAAGAAGTCTACTGATATTCGAACTCTTGCAAAGAAGACAAAGTCTACTGACTACAATGCAGGAGTGATTGCTGCAGCTATGGTTGATACAGGTGTGACTGAGATTGTAAAAGTAGGAACACCGTTGCGGAGTTTCGTCTTGAACATCGCAGGTTTAGCTTTCCTAGTAATTACCTGGCAACAATTGCTTGGTGATAGTTCTAGCACCTTACAGACAACAATTACTCTCGTAGGTGCTGCAATGTCCCTTGCAATCATTATCGCTCTTTATGTCAGTCGTAAGACACAGGTTGAGAAATTCTCATCTGATATGGATGACGGCAAGAAATGGATACCGACTGAAGAGGAAGCCGCAGAAGAAGCTGTAGAAGAAACAGCAGATGACGAAGCTGATGCTGAAGCTGTCGTAGAAGAAACAGAGGAAGCTGCTACTGAAGCAGAAGCAGATGAGGAAGATGCGCCTGAAGTTGTTGGAGAAGAAATAGATGACTCTCAGGAGATTGCTGACACTGAGGATTCAGAAATTGAATCTGATGCTGACGATAGTGATGCAGAAGAAGCAGAAGACGCTGAAGCAACTAACGATGAATCTGGAGATTAGCTCTTCTTGAATAAATTTAGCAGGGCGGTTTGAAATTCCGCCCTATGCTTCTCTCATTCTTGTCTGAAACTAACTAGAGGTATCTTACTTTTCACTTCCATTTCATTCCTAGATCGTTATAATCTATAACTAAAACAAGTAAATGCGACTCATTCAAAACATTCAAGTTATGCTATGAAACGCAACACTTGCAAGAGATACTAATATCTCGGAGATATCAATAATGGTCGAGCATATTGCTGTGATTGGATGCGGAGCCGCTGGAGCAACAGCTGCACTGCAAGCACGGAAGTTCAATCGAAAGGTTGAGATTTCACTTTACAATACTGAAAATTATTCTCAGTACTCAAGATGTGGACTGCCCTACACTATCTCTGGAAAAGTCAAAGCATTCGATGATCTCATTCTAATGCCTCCAGATAGCTGGGCTGGACTCAATATCCATGCCAAACTTGGAATAACAGTTAACGATATTGACCACGACTCTCATGAGCTGACTTACAGTGGAGTAGGGGGCGAGGGAAAGCAAGAATACGATGCTCTCATCTTTGCTACCGGAGCTGAGAATGCAGACCCACCAATCAAGGGTCTCGATAAGAAAAGAGTCTACGGGTTACGTACACTTGATGATGCCAAGGCGCTGGCTCTTGAGGCTGAAAAAGCGAAAAAGGCTGTCATAATTGGCGGCGGACTTGTTGGTATGGAAATTGCCGAAGCATTCCATGAACGAGGACTTGATGTCACAGTTGTAGAATTCCTTCCTCATGTACTTTTAGCGATGGTTGATCCTGATATGGCTGGAATTGTTGAAGAGCACTGTCGAGAACATGGTCTGACAATTCTCAACAATACCGCTGCTCAAGAAATAACCGGCGGTGATTCACCAAAAGGAGTTATTGTGAAGAACCGGGTTTCTGAAGAGGAAACTGAAATTCCCGCAGATTTTGTAGTTGTTGCAACTGGTGTTCGTCCTATCACTGGACTTGCAGAGAAAATGGGCGTGGAGATAGGAAAGAGCCGAGGTATCAAAACAGATGATCGAATGTTGACTAATCTTCCCGATGTTTATGCTGTCGGTGATTGTGCAGAAAGTACAGAATTCATTACAAAAACACCAATGGCTGGAGGACTAGGCACTATTGCAGTTCGCCAAGCTCGAGTTGCTGGAATCAACGCTGCAGGTGGCGATGTTCGATTTCCAGGAATCATTGGTGCAAAGGTAACAAAGCTATTTGATCTAGAGATAGCAAGTACTGGTCTTACAGATGACTTGGCTAAACGCTTTGAGATACCTGTAGTCAAGGGCTCATTGAAAGGGAGCACAAAGCCTCCATACTTTGTTGGTGGTAAAGAACTCAAGGTCAAGACTTACTACAATAAGAAGACCGGAAAACTTGTGGGTGGCCAACTAGTTGGTCTGGAAGATGCTGCAATGCGTCTTAATGTCATAACCATGGGAATTCAACAGAACATTGATGCAAAGGAATTTTTCGATTTTGAGAATTGCTATGCGCCAGCAATCTGTGATACATGGGATCCACTAGTACAATCTGCTGATGCTGCTCGTAGAAGACTGAAAATCTAACTGGGGAATGACTGATTATTTCCCTGATATGATCGATATATTGTTGAGAGCATACTGGAATGAGCTCACCTGAGTTGGTGAGCTCGCCACAAGCATAATCCTGTCAAGAAGAGTTTCTTCTTTTGAGTAATCATTGATAGCCTTGATTATTTCCTCTGCAATTTCCCAACTGGGTAATTTAGAAACCTCAAGTCCCATTGTAAAGAATCCAATATTAGTTGCTTCAATCTTTTCTGCTGAATTCAGCGCTTCAATTGTGGCATTGTATATTGCTTCTCTTCTATAGGGATTATCCATTGAGATTGCCGGCCAATGGATTACATTCTCTGCATCGCTAGCTTCCTTTATTGTGATCCCGAATCCTCCTACTGTACCACCGCCACCTATTACTCCTCCCGGTGTAATTCCTAGAGGAATATCTTGTGATTTCACCACTAGATTAAGCTCTGAATCATCAAAACGACCAAGTATTACAGAAACATCAATGCCCCCAACAGTATGTTGTTCCAAAATGCTTACTCCTGAACTTCATCAAATGATTTGCAATAGCAATCACATACAGACTTGTTAAGACCTACAAGCGTTATTTCCTTTACTGACTGTGATGAGCGCGCATAATGACAGACGCCGGTGACTATTGCTTTGGCTGAATCGTATTCTGAGAGACCTCCCACTCCTGCACCAATTGCTGGAAATGCCACTGATCTTAGATTATGTTGGGAGGCTATTTTCAAAGCATTCTGTACTGATGAAACTACTTTCCAGTGAGTTGCTTTTCCTCCTGGCGGCATCCCTGCACAGTGGATTACATACTTCGCTGGAAGATTGCCACCAGTAGTTATGACAGATTCTCCGGGTCTGATTGGTCCGAGGGATATTGCTTCTTTTTCAATCTCAATGCCACCTTTCGCTTTGATGGCTCCTGCTACACCCGATCCCATCCATAGGTCCGAGTTGGCTGCATTGGCAATCGCATCGACTGCTAGTTCAGTGATGTCTCCGATATATGTTCGAACTAAGACATCACCTAATTTTCTCTCCATTGTCCTCTCTCCACACATGAAATACATTACATATTGTAATCATTTCCGAATAAGGTTGTCGTCCCACAACCTTTTTGGAGAAAGCACAAGTTTCTCATATGGCGAGAACACTGAATGACATCAACGACGAAGAAATACAGAGTCTAATAAAGAAATTCGGTGAACCCGTTAGACTCCAATCTGCGGCTGATTTTCAAGAGTTTGAGTGTCATCTAGTTCGCCAAACACGGAACAAAGGAAGGCTCCATGATGTCACATGTTTCATACGTCATGCTGAGGATGAGTTTGTGGTAATTCAGAAACATAACTACGCTGGGTCCGGAATCTATCGTGCACCCTCAGGAGGAGCTGCATTTGGAGAATCTCTGGAGGTTGCTGCTCATCGAGAAATGCATGAGGAAACTGGGCTTGAGATTCGTATTCTCAAATTTGTACTTGATATGTCTCTTGATGTTGTCTGCGCTGATGAAACTATACCGTGGCGGTCTCTTGTCTTTCTTGCTGAACCGGTAGGTGGGACAATGCAGCCTATTGATACTCGTGAGATATTTGATGTTAAGGTGATGACACGCCAAGAACTGTTAGGTGATGTGGACAAGCTCATGGTTGAGTCTGGTTGGGGTGGTTTTGCATACAGATCTTTCTTGACTCGTGAGTTCTTCAAACGTCTTGATGAATCGAATATTTAGTGAGTGTTACTAGCATTCTAATTGTAGCTGACAAATCTGTAATTAGAGCAGAGGATTTTGACAGGCTGAGTTTTTTTAACGACAACATCAAACTCAATCACTCAATTCCCTCCCCACAATCCTGTATTATCTTCTGCTCATCCTTTTCATAATTTAGAAAGAGTATTATCTCACCATTGGTTGCGTCTAACTGGTGTTGACTCATTGAATGACATTGCTGAAGTTGCACTAGATACCTGTAGGACTCTAGGTGCGTCATATGCTGATATTCGAATTGTAACTGTTAAGGATGAAGACATTTCTGTCAAACTTGGTAACATTGCAGTTCTTGAATTACGTAAAACTATCGGATTTGGGATTAGATGCCTTGCCGATGGCGGATTTGGTTTTGCTGGCTCGTATGACCTATCTAAGGAAGAGGTTCGCAGAGTTGCAGAGCTCGCTGTACGGATAGCTAAGGTTTCGGGCTCGACAAGGAAGACGCCCGTTGAACTGGTTGATGTTAAAGCTGTCAATGACAGTTACACTACTCCATACAAGAAGGATCCCTTCAAAGTTCCAATTGAAGAGAAAGTCGATCTTCTGATGGATGTCGATAAAAAACTAGGACAACATAGTCCTGATATCATCAAATTCACTAGAGCAGATTATCGAGGTCATTCTGAGGATAAGATATTCAGCAGTACGGATGGTGCTTACATTACACAGAAGATTGTGTTCTGTGGTGGTGGATTCTCTTGTATGGCAATGTCACCAGGTTCAGCACCCCAACGACGTTCGTATCCCGGATCTTTTCGCGGTGATTTCTCAACTAGTGGTTACGAGTTCTTTGAATCCAAGAAACTACTTGAGAATGTTGATCGAATTGCCGATGAAGCAATAGCATTGACCAATGCAAAG
>JABCTV010000166.1 GCA_018238205.1 Candidatus Thorarchaeota archaeon | reverse complement strand
TGCGTGGTAAATTGGGTGGAATGTTTGGATCTGTATTCTACGTTGGATTTCTTTCAGCAGCAATTGTTGCAGTATATGCAGTCGTAGGATTTAGCGGTGTTAATTTTGCTTCATACATTTCTGGGTTCCTATCCATTCTGTATATGATTACGGTAGTATTCATTATAGCTTGGCAAATGATGTCTGTGTTTTATGCTGACTCAAGCCTTACTTGGGTCGGGTTCTTAGCTGGAATGCTAAATGGTTTGTTCATCCCTGTACTTGCTTTGGGACAGGTTTTTGGACCACTCGTCACCTATGCGGCTTATGGATTATTACTTGTGGGTCAGTTGATGGCTCTACTCTATTGGTGGTCACCCAAAGATACAATTCGAGGATTTGCACGGAGCCCAAACAAGGCGAAATTTGCATTTGGACTGAGCGGTTTCATAACCGCCCTAATTGGTGCGATTGCTGTATTCATAGGGCCGCTGGGGGTCCATCCACTTGGAGGGTCAATTTGGCAACCTTGGAGCACAACAGTTCCAGTTCCTAGTGGTGCAGCAGGATTTCATTTCTTGACTAATCCTGCAATAGTATACTCATTCCTAGCAATGATGCTATTCTGGATTCTACTTTCTCCCAGATTAGGTGCAAAAGAACTCAAGACAACAACAATAGGTGCAGATATCATCACAGGTGGTAGCAAGATATTTGCAATATTCATGATTTTCATAGGAATGCTTGCCGCAAGTCAATCCGGTATCTATGCAGAAGTTGGTGGAGGATGGGGATTCTACCTTGTGATTGGTCCAGCTGCAGCTTTGATTCTTATTGGTTCAATGTACACTGCCAAGACGGACATTGTAACCGGACTCCCACTGATCATTTCTGGAGTTTTCATGATGGTCCATCCATATTCACTAGCATTCCTTGTGACAATTCCTTGGATACTAGTCATTATCACACAGTTCTTCATAATGATTGAAAGTCGTTGGCGCGGTCTGACAGGATTCTCCCAAGGTTCACTGACCGTACTAGCAAGTATTGCTGCATCAATAGCACTTATTGCATTCATGCTTGGGATTTTTGGCCAAGGTCCACTTGCAATCTGGCCAACGAATCTCTGGTTCAATCTCTCACTCTTTCCGGGCATTGACCCTGCAGTTCAGAGAGCAGTGATTATCATACTACCATTCACTGCTTTGCTGATTAGGAACGCTTCTTTGGCAGGATACGCTCATGGAAGAGGGTATGAGGGAGGGGGTACTATCATGGGCGCAACATTGTTATTCACATTGATGATTCCAATCATCGCAAGTAATAGCACAGTTACTCATGAAGCAAATACAGGTGCAGCACTCCTAATCGGACTCTACGCAATTAGTTCATTTCTTATCTTAGGCCTAAACCTTAACCTCGCTAAAGATGTGGAAGAGAAAGGTCATGAGCTAGAAGGAAATCTAATCAAGTTTTCAGCGATTGGACAACTAACAATGGCAGCAATCATGCTCTTAGTCGTTCTCTTCTTCTTCGCTGGTATGCCTACAATTCCGGAGATTGCATTTGTAATTTCTATCATGGTAACATTCGTAGTAGGTTCCGAGATACTATCAATCCTTAGTTGGTTCATTGCAGGTGTACGTCTTGGACTCTTGAAGGAAGGATTCAGGATTCAGAGACTTACTCAGTAGAACGGATATGGTTTCTAAATTTGGTGGTGAAATCTCATTGGCTCCTAAGATCAAGGGTGTTGAAACTCGGCCCGAAGGAGCCAATGATGCTTTTCTTTTAGTACATGGTTTTTGTGCGGCTCCTGATGAATTGCAAACTCTGGGGCAATTTCTTAAGGAGAGGAATATTGCATCTTTTGCTGTACAACTTGCAGGTCATGGAACAACTCCTGAAGAATTGAAGAGAACCACATGGAAGGATTGGTACAGCTCTGTTGAAGAGGGTCTAAGTCTTGTAAAGTCATGGAATCCCAAACATCTCTTTGTTGCCGGCTTCTCAATGGGAGGAGTGTTATCAACACTTCTAGCTTCGTTGAATGAAGGCATTGATGGACTGGTTCTTATCGCACCAGCTTTGAAGGTTGATGGTATCCTGCCCAAGCTTGTCCCAATATTGAAGTATTTTATGAAAGATAGGGAAATAGATGTAGAAAAGGTTCAGCAGCAATACGATGTTAAACGGACAAAGTATGCAAGAGAACCAGTTTCAGTTTTTCACGAACTCTTCAAGGTTCAAAAACAGGCCCGGAATAAAATGAGCAATATTACTATTCCGACAATCATTATCCAAGGGACAGATGATAAGACGATAAACCCTGAAAATGGGAAACTAGCCTTTGATGGAATTAGTTCGACTGATAAACAACTCTTCATGGTGGAAGGTGGAGAACATGTCATCCCCTGTCATTCTACTCGTGCTGAGGCCTACCCTCATATTGAGAGATTTGTTTCTAGGATAATTTATTCTACCTAAATTGAGGTTTCTTGTAAGACCTTTATCGCAACATCTGGAAAATCTGTGATGATACCATCTACGCTCATGCTGTAAAGAACTTCCATCCGAGAGGCACTATTAACGGTCCAAGGAAAAATAAGGACATTGTTGCTATGAGCATCGTTTACTAGAACTGGTGAAATGGTTTTATAATCTGGATTCAGTGCATTGGCTTCAAGCTCGTTCACGTAGGAGATCATATCATCTCGAAGTTTCGTGACTAATACTGCTGTAGAAACCTCAGTATCCAGATCTCTTGTAGATACAAGTGTGCCGTGTAGAAAAGAGGAAATCGTTACATCGGGAATCATCTTTCGTTCCTTAACTAAGTCCAGAACTTTCTTCTCAATATCGGTAACCTTGAGCTCAATATTGAGTTTCAATTTGCCGCGAGTATAATCAAGTACTTCCTCCAAGGAAGGGATATTTTCTCCATCTCCTGCGTCGAACTCTCTAATCTCGCGATAAGATAATTCTGCTATTGCGCCGGATCCATTGGTTGTACGATCAACATCAAAATCATGTATGCATACTAATTTACCATCTTCAGTTTCTTGGACATCTGTTTCAATCATATGTGCTCCAGTTCTAAAAGCAACTCGATGAGCAGCCATAGTATTTTCGGGAGCTAGACCTGAAGCGCCTCTATGTGCTATAACTAATTGATTCTTCATACCAAAACAGCCACACATGTTTGAACCTAATCATCTGCTCGCGCAATTCCAGTGCCACCACAACGGGGACATGTTTCAGAGTTTACTTTTCCAGTTACCTTACAATGATAACAATCATCTGAGGGGTAATCAATGGAACTATCCACACCTTTTGCGTAAGCAAATCCTATCGCAATTAATATGACTGAGAGGAACATAGTAAACAATGAAAACAAGTAGAGATCGTTGTATAAAAGAAGAACAAAGAGTGAAATTACAAAGAGAATCGCACCTATCAATATTAAGACCAAACCCAAACGTGACCGTTCCATAGATTAATCATTCCTTGATTTGTAATCTTATCTGGAGTTCACCCCTTATTTACCCTCTAAATACATTGTGGCGTATAAGAAAGAGATAATAGAGATTGATATAATTAGGGCAGGATTGTGGGAGATTGATACAGGATGTCAAGGAAGGATCACTTTGCAAAATACTCTCAGATATATGGGAAAGCTCGAGCTAAGGAAATAGTACCGGATGGACCATTTGTAAGACAACTTAACAATATACCACGAAGGAACTATGACGTTGGAATTTTCTTCAAGCCAAATCGAAGTAGTCGGTGTGTCCAGGTTCATCTTGGAAATCCCATCCCAAAAAGTGTTTGTCTTCAAGAAGGCTTCCTTGAATCGGATGATACAGCCTTTCTAAGTAGAACGATTTTGAATAAGTTTAGAACACTTGATTTCATGCGAGTAATAATATCTGCTGGAGATGTACTTGAAAGTAAAACAGAACGTATCAAGTTTCTTAAAACAGCTCAACGTGTCGTAGATGTTATAGTTCGAAAAGCCAAGAACGTTATGCATCTTGCTGAATTTGCACCGTTTAGATATGATAGACGCGTAAGCACTCTTGATGAATTCTTGGTTAAGAAACTGAAAATGGATGAGATATCAGTTGAGGCAGCCTCAATTCCGTTTCTAGTTGCAGATCCTGAATACATCCTTCTAGCCAATGGCGATGTAATAGTTGTGGGTGATGAACCCAGGGTATCACAAGGTGAGTTTCATCTAGTTGGAGGAATTGGATACACGTTTGACAAGACTGAAGGGGCAGTCAGTGAGGGACGACTTTTCAGGTCTACTACTGATCTTACACCACAAGGTATTGATGAAGCGTACATAGATGGAATGATACAGCGAGTTACCGAAGATTTCCAAAACAATATGCATTCACTCATTTTTGCAGATGTCTGGAAGAAAGGCAAAGCTAAACCTGTGGGTGTGAATTTCGGTGGCAACTTACTTGTGAAAGCAGAACCAAGTAGTGAAATATGGACTGGCGTCTTTGAAGTCTACATCAAGTCACCTAAGACCTAGCAAAGATGTGTAACGACAAATCATAGCATAAGAATATCAAACGAATCTATTGCAATAAAGACAGCTCGATATGCATAGATTCTGAAAGTATATGTTGCTGTCGCTGTGCTTGCCGTGTCTATTGACTCCCGTAAATCGGATATTGCAGTTAAGCCGAAACTTGATAGAAGGGATGGAAGAGAGTCAATAGTCAGGTTACTTACTCCATTACCAGTTGCTAATGCAATATCATTGCATAGTATTTCGAGATTTTCATACACAATCTCGGATCTATCATCAATATCGGTGGCATTACCAACTTCGCCCATTCGAATGGAATACTTGGAGCCAAGAACTCCGAGTGATTTGGAGTAGGATTCAACAAGATACTCACCTACATCACCACTCATCTCAATTGATATTCTGGACCTTCCACTAGATACCTCAATAGTGTCCCACAAGTCCAGGGATTGTATCGTTACTCCGCTAAGACGCATTGCCACATTATCATTATCCTGTAAATCATCAATAACAAAGGACTCGACTAGTATTCCAGCTGAGAAACCCGCACTGTCAGCTAGTTGTGCTAGTAATGCTGACTCTTGGTCTATAATTGAGATGTCTGTGGAATAGATTGAAGTTCTCATTAATTCTGAGAATCCGATAAGATCAAGACTTCTAGTGTGGAACATCAACTTCTGCCATTCGGGGCGTGAGAGAGTCATGTCAAAGAGAATGTGCAGAGGGGAATTAGTGATGTTCTGTAATTCTACGGTAAGCTGTGGTAATGCATTTCTATGCGATTCATATACTCCTTGAATGACATCAGTTGTACCGATTGCTGTAGGTTCGGAACCAACAATGCTAGCTCGATCTGCAGTAAGTGTAATCGTATAAGGTACATTTGAAGCGTTAAGAGCTGTCAACCAATCTCCAAGTTTCAGCCAAGACTCAGTGTCATTTTCCAATACTCTAAGGTTCACTCCAAATTGATTTGATTCCAAATCTGAAATGATACTGGTTGTGGGTGTGATATTTACATAAGGAAAGTCAAAATCCGATAAGGGAACACTAAGCAAAATATTTGCATCTGAATTGCCAGATACATGAGCAATAGGCACTTGCCCCATAATCACTATAGAAACCGGAAATGTCAGACTTAACATATTAAGAAGTATGATGTATATTATTCCCTTCTTGCCAGCTGAACGAAGACTGCCCTTTGGTCTAAAACGTCCAAGGATGAAGATTGACACTACAGCAACTACATTGAATATCACAAACACTAGAAAGCCACGAACCAACAGCGAAAGCATACTGAAAAACACACTGGCAATCAGAAGAATCAAGAAACTCGTAGCAGCTGTTCTGCTTTTGTAATAATCTCGAATCATAAGAGGTAGAAAAATCATCAGAGGAAGAATGTAAAGAGCAATTGGCATTGAATCAAGTATTCCAACACCACCTAAACTCATTCTGGCTGTGACGGCAATCATTGTGTATAGAATCAGAACCATGTTAATTGCAAGAATTGCAGTGATGAAAAGGTGAAGAGATCTATCAACCCGAATATTGGAGTTGATACGCTTCCGAATTTTTCCACGCTCTTGAATGAATCGATTCATCATGAATGTTCATTGAAAATCATTCTACTACGCAGATAAGCTTCACGCAGATGAATCTCCTGGAAACCGTTAAGATGAAGTACAAGATAACTTGTCTTGCGGATGGATGGAAGTATATGTATGATGTCGCGGTGAT
>JABCTV010000165.1 GCA_018238205.1 Candidatus Thorarchaeota archaeon | reverse complement strand
AGGCCTTCAATGGTGGCTTCTTCTCCCCGTCTTCTTCCTATCTCAGGGTATCGACGGAATTCACAAGATTGCTCATCATGAAACCTCAAATGAGAAAATCACGACGCTATTCTACTTCCTATGGCCAATCACAATGCCACTCTTCTTTGACCCTGTGGAAATTATAGCAATAGCTGCTCTTTCAATACCGGCCTTTGCTTTCTACAGTTATATTCGACCATACTATACTTACGTAACTGCAGTCCACACTTTCACATTCGCAGCGTTGATTATAGCGACAGTACTTCTTGCTCCAATGTTGCCATTACTGAATCACTGGTGGCCAGGAACAATTCCAAGTTATACTCCTCCCGAATCACTCTGGGGAACAATAACACTCACACCGATAATTCTTGCAATAGTGGGTGCAATAGCAATTATTGTTGTAATAATCGCAGCATATCTTACACATAAGAAGTAGTGATTGATGGAAGTGTAAAACACACTTCCGTCCTTTCTTATTTTATAGACAATTAATCGAATGTGGGCTTACGATCAGCAAGGTCATCATCTTCTTCTCGTAGCTTGTGTTGGAAGGGGCGACCCTCTCCATAAAAAGTGGGATCCATTCCACGAGTTTTACCCATGATTACGAAAAATCCTATGGATTGAATGCAAACAGAACCTATGCAGATAAGCATGACTTCTGCAAAATAGGCATGACTGAAAGTTCCATAGAGCCAGAGTATTGGGTAAACAATAGCCTGAATGATAATTCCAGCAGCGAGCATTAGTACCCATTTGTTTGTCCAATTTGGATTTGCCATTGAATATCACCCGAGTTCGACTATAGATTCCCGGTCATGGGTATCAATTAAAGCTGTCTGTCGTGTCACAATCAGGGTGCCACTGCTGCATCGTAGTTATCCTTTAGTTTGATAACGATGAAAGCAGCAAGTTTTCTGAAGTCTTTTGTTGATATATTGGGCACTGAACTTGACTTCTTGGGAATCTCAAATCTCGCTACAATCACAGCAACCTCATCATCCATTGAATATTCTAGAGTTACTGGATACTTTGTTCTAATTCTGTGAGATTCAGAGGTTGTTTCAACGTGAAATCCTTTGTAGACTGTGCCAACAAGATAGGGATAAGCAAACCCTGAGTGAGAAACCTGTACTTTTACTTGAACTGTGTCAGGAAGCCCTTGAACATAAGATTTGACCTCTGCATTTAGTATTGTTTGAACTCCTCCACGTATTCCAAGTTCGACACTCATTCCTGCACGAACACCAGTCACACCTTCTAATTGACTTGCAAAGTTATAGGTATCACCTGTGATTGGAGGTTTGAAGAATTCATCAGAATCTATTTTCGGGATTCTGAATCCAATGACAAAAGCTGACACTGAAATGATGACATAGAGGATAGATATGACGAGTATTGAGTCAATGAACGGACTGATAAACAGAAAGCCAATCATTTGGAAGACTAATGTCATTCCGCCCATTATCATTGCAAACATCATCAAGCAACAACCTGTAAAGGAATCACCGGGATGTGCATGGAGAGCACCATACGCATCCTCATAATTATCTACTAGTTCTTCATACTCGGGAAAGCTGACCCATGTTTTACGTTTCTCCCATTCACCGGGGATATAGTCAATAGCTTTCTTGGATCCAAATCCTAGGATAAAAGATACAACGAAGAGAACTGCGGGAAGAGCAATATCTACAATGATTAGCTTCAATGCATCATCGTAGTAATTGTATAGGTATATTCCAACTATAACAAAAATCAATAGGATTATTGCATAGACTCTATTAACATTCACTTGGCGACTATAGTCAATGATTTTCCCTTCGCTCAAACAGGTTCTTCCTCCTAGTTCTGAACATGTTCACTAGAGGAAATAAGGACATCGCTTTAGTTCGATGTATCATCTATTCGTTTGTGCTTGCTTAGAAATGTATCAATATCTTCTAGAACATCATCAAGAATCTCTTCTCCCCCACTATGACGCATATATTCTTGTATCATCAGACGAACTAGCTGGGTAGTTTTAGTGGGAGTGATAGGCTCAACAATATCTTCAATCTTCTCTGAAGGAGTAAAACCATCTGATTCGAAAACTGGGCTGATACGTGTGAGATTACCAGAAGAATCAATCGCGCATTCGATTCGAACAACTCCTTCAATTCCTTCAATTCTAGCTACAGGTATTGGACTGCGTATTGTATAGAATCCACCAGCCTCCCCTATTGTAAGTCTAATACCAGACCAGAATATTCCTGGTGAATACGCTAGGAATGAAATTGCTTTTCTAAATCTCCGAGGTTGATGAGTGGGAAATTCAGGTGTAGCAGAATTTGGAATAAGCTTGAAGATAAAGTATGAAAATAGAAAACCGAAGACTATTGTGAAGAACGCTAAAATAATTGGTGTGGATGCAATTACCAAAATATTTGTACTCATCAAATAGAATGGAAGAGTGATAATTACCACATAGCAAATAGAAAGCAGGATTAGTAAAAGATAATCGACGGATGAAAGCAGATACCTATAGCTGTTGTTGTAACTTTTTGTCATTTCCTCAAATTCTTGGAGATTGACCTCACGGACCTTAAATTTCCAATTGGGATTTTGAATCTGAACTCGATCCTTCAGTTTCCATGCACTTAGGCCCAGCGCAGGGAGCATCGATGTTAGAACGAGGGTAACCCATCCAATCCAAGATAATGGACTCTGATAGAGTGTGACCATCTGATATTGTGCGACTTCAAAACACATGAACGCCCACATATGAATGATAATGAAGATTGCAATTTGATAGGGAAGAGGCGACTTTGAAATTATTGGAACTTCACTCATCAATGCCTACTCCAAAGCAGATTCCAGATAGTGCACGAATACACTAAACATTTTCCGCGTTGATCTCTTTGAGGATTGTACGCAATTCGTCTGATTCATTCCTTGTTTTTAGATATTCCTTCACAATCAAAGCAATACTGTTCTCTGTAACTAGCCGTGTGTCCTTCACGCCTGGAAAATTGATATTTGATTTAACAGGATTCTTGACGTAATAGCCATCTCGATCAGCAGCAATGTATTTTCTGAAATTGCGATCTTCTGATACCCACCACCAGACAATCTGAGGATTGTCATCTTTCTCATAGAGACGACAAAGCACTTTGGTGATGGCACCAAGGTCATCTGTCCAAGACTCAATATAGCTCTCATTTTCGAGTCCTTTAATTCTTAGAAGAATCCGGGGTTGTCTGTATATAGTATATTCTCCTGATTCGGCCTTATCAAAAACAATTCGAATATTCGCTACACCGAATACTTTCTCTTGCGTCTTAGCCAATCGAATTGCCTCACGGATCAAGGGTAGTGTAAAATCTGCTGATGCTGCATTCGAAGTGGTCCTTAGCCCAGTGAATAGAGTGCCCGCAAAGAGAGTAGCAAATAGAAATCCCATTGTAATGGCGGTGTACTGAGTAATCGTTGAATCTTCAAAGAATGCATAAGTTGGGAATGCAGCAATTAGCACGAGGATAATAATGGGAGTAAAGAACATCCAGTAGTTTCCTTGTGATACAAGACGGGAATTTTCCTTGTTGAAATCTTTTGGTAAATTACGAGCATCATCAATTGTTAATTGAACTGGTTCAAAGTCCCATTCAGGAGCGTTGTATTCGACCACATTCACCTTGAAGTTCCAACCATAGTAGTACGCAAGACTAGCTATCAAAACTGGAAGACCTACAAATATTCCCAGAATAGAAACCCAGTCCCAGTCTAGGACGGGCATAAACAAGGGAACATGAAAGAATCCAATTAGAAAACTAAGAATGGTTCCCAAAATGAATACAACATTGTATTGTGTCATGGGTCTATAGGTTATCAGTTCAGTCATTATGACTCCACCCTTGGTATTTTTGCAGCTCGCTGCTGACTCTTTAAGGATTGCTGCATGGCGAAGTTCAAATCATTAGTCTTAAATGTACACATAGGAGATTTCTTAACAATAATTAACTATGTGCTTCAAGGAGATAGCAATATGCTAGAGAAAGGTGACCAAGCACCAGATTTCACAACACCAACAGAAAATGGAAAAGAAATAAAGCTCAGCAGTTTCAAAGGGAGAAAGATCTTCCTCTTTTTCTATCCAAAAGATAACACCAGTGGGTGTCAAGCTGAAGCATGCTCAATTCGTGACAACTATGACGTCTTCGAAAAATCAGATATTCCAGTGTTTGGAATTTCTGGTGGAACAGAGAAGTCACATAAGAGTTTCATAAAGAAGAACAATCTTCCATTCCCTCTATTGATGGATGAGGAGTTCGAGATTGCAAAACTGTATGGTGTCTATCAGAAAAAACAGATGTATGGGAAAGAATATCTAGGAATCGTAAGAACAACGTTTCTGATTGATGAACAAGGAAAGATAGAAGGGATATTCGGTGGCACAGCGGGAATCGAGAAAGTCAAGACCAAGACGCATGCGGATCAAATCATCAATTTCTGGGAACTCAAGTTGTAAAAGTTCCTGCAGCGGTAAGAGTAGTAGAAGAGGCTCTGGGTCTAGAAACCGTAAACGACACAGGTAAGCACAAGATGTATTGTAAAGATATCTAGGAATCGTCAGAATAATATTCATGATCGGTGAAAAAGGAAAAATAGAGGGGATATTCACTGGACCAGAGTGAGTCGAGAAGGTCAAGACCAATGAACATACGGACCATGTCGTCAAGTTCTGGGACCTCGGGTTGTAAAGGTCGCTGTAATGTCAAAAGTACGAGAAGAGACTCCGAATCTCGAAACCGTTCACTATACAAGTAAGTAGAAGGCATCAGGAAGTCTTCTCCAATTCCAGATTTCATAGTTCAAGAGTAAGTCAAATTCCAATATAGCTCTATCTATCGATACATACTCTGTCTATCCTCAGAAGATACATTTTAATAAAGGCTCAGAACAGGCGCACCTTGTCAGACAGACCGGTATACAGGTCAGTCTGAACAGTCAAATGTATCAGGAGCACTATATAATGCCTGAAGAAAAGCTCTCTGTTGAAGAGTTAAAAAATAAAGCTGAGAAGCCAGGTAAGGATGCAATGATCATGCATCCATTCTACAAGGGCAAAATCCAGTCTATTGGAAAATGTCCTGTACGCGACTTTTCAGATTTTGCAATCTGGTATACTCCGGGAGTAGCCAAACCATGCCTGGATATCAAGGAAAACCCAGAGAAAGCCTACGAACATCTAAACAAGGGTAACATGGTAGCCGTAGTCAGTGACGGTACCCGAGTCCTCGGACTTGGTGATATCGGTCCACTCGCTGCAGGTCCCGTGATGGAAGGGAAGGCAATTCTCTTCAAATACCTCGGCGGTGTTGATGCATGGCCAATCTGTATTGATACTAAAGATCCCGACAAAGCCATCGAGTTCGTCAAGATGCTTCAACCATCCTTTGGAGGTATCAATCTAGAAGATTTCTCCAAGCCAAAGTGCTACAAGATACTCGAGGAATTAAAAAATGATCCTGAAGTCAACATTCCAGTCTGGCACGATGACGCGCAG
Source organism: Candidatus Thorarchaeota archaeon (assembly GCA_018238205.1). Taxonomy (GTDB): domain Archaea; phylum Asgardarchaeota; class Thorarchaeia; order Thorarchaeales; family Thorarchaeaceae; genus SMTZ1-45. Next base: position 712 of record JABCTV010000165.1, on the reverse strand, counting down.
GGAACCGGTACAGTGGTTCTAGCTGGTGTTTTCGGAGGATTGAACGTTGTCAAGAAGGACATCGAGAGTGTCACTGTCGCAATGCTTGGAGTAGGTGCTGCAAATACAAGGACTGCTTACCTTCTGATAGCAGCTGGTGTCAACCCCAAGAATATCATAATGGTTGACAGCAAGGGCGCAATCTATGCAGACCGCGAGGATATTGTGAAGGATAAAGACTATGATACCTTCAAGTACGACTTAGCACAGAAGACCAACCCCGATCGCATGACCGGAGGCATGGGCGAAGTGATTAGTGGTGCAGATATTCTAATCTCAGCTTCTAGACCAGTACCTGGTACTATCAAGAAAGAGTGGATATCCAAGATGGCCTCAGACTCTATCGTCTATGCTTGTGCTAATCCCCTTCCTGAGATTTGGCCTTGGGAAGCAATTGAAGCTGGTGCCAGAATTGTTGGTACAGGTCGTAGCGACTTTGACAACCAGATCAATAACTCACTTGGATTCCCAGGTATCTTCCGTGGAACTCTAGATGTGAGAGCATCAACTATCACTGATGAGATGTGTATTGCTGCTGCAAAAGCACTTGCTGATCTTGGTGCCAAGGAAGCTAATGAGAAGAAGGTCATTCCAACTATGGACCAGTGGGAGCTGTATCCTGCTGAAGCCACAGCTGTTGGTATGAAGGCTATTGAACAGGGTGTAGCTAGGG
>JABCTV010000164.1 GCA_018238205.1 Candidatus Thorarchaeota archaeon | reverse complement strand
TTAATTCGAGTTAATTGTGATTAATTTTGAGGAACCTCTTCGTGAGGCTCCTCGTCATTCTCTTTTTTCACATTTGAAAGGGTTTACTAGGTCTGCCCAATAATCAGTGCAATCGTTTCTTATTTTAATAATCAACTTCTCAACCACACTCCTTCCACATTTCAATGAGAGCTGCTCACTCAATTCTTCGATGAAAAACTCCAATGCATTGGCCAGATCATCCAAATCAATGGGAGTCATACTCTCTTCGAGTTTACATTGAGAGAGAATTCTATCGGTGAGCACAACTCTACCAATCCAAGGATGGTCGTTCACTCCCATTTCACGTATTTTTTCAAAGATTTCTTTCATTTTCTTATGGCCAATAAACGAGGACCCTTTAGAAACGAGAAACGAAAGTATACATTCATTGAGTAGAACTTGTCGTTGCTCCAATGAAATTCTCTGAATGAGACCTCTATTGATTAGAGTGCCCAGTTCGTCAAGAAGAATCTCAAAGTCATGGATATCCATGCTCTTTGTTAGTTGAGATAAAGGTGTACGACCATCAAAACGAGCAATCACATTCAAACTTGAATTTGTCAATCTGATTGGATTTGTTTTTTGAAATAGTATTGTTGACGATCTCTTTGAAAGAGTAAGGATATTATCATCAGCTGGGATATACTTCAGAGAAACAGTATTGTGCCAGAATGCTTTGGAAACAAGCTCAATTGTATCTTCTATTGCGAGGTTTTGGAACTCAGCTATTTCTTTGATTGTTTGGTTTTCTTCAAGACCTAGAAGAATCTTTGATACAGCGAAAGCAGTACTTGGTAGATCAAAGTTGAATATTGAATTCCTCCATTCATCTCTTTTCATTACAAGAGTTCTTCCTGTTATTTGATCATACGCGAATGTCCTTCTAACATATTGATCAAATTCTCCAAACGCGCTACCTTCAATACCATCAGAGTCCTTTAGGACTTCGAAATAATCTTCAAACTCACAGACAACTCTTCTCAGTTTACTATGACCCTCACTGGTTTCTCTCGATGTTACAAGAACTCCAACCGACCACTCTCCATTCTCTACAAGAATCACCGAATCTGAACCATACACAGCCTTCCAGTAAGATTGTTTCTCACCTGTCACAGTTCCCATGAAACTTGTCATTGCTGAAATGAATCCCGAAATGACTTGGGGGTCTAAATTGCCTTTACTGAATTCATGTGAGTAAGGAGCTAGACCACTATTCTTGTTTATTATCATAACCAGTTTCTCGTTTGGTTCATTAGAATCGCAAGAAATGTCTAGAATCAAGTCATGTAAGAATTCATTATCAATGCTCGATGAATTGTCATCAAGGTTATTGGTCAAGCGTATACCTTCTTTTCGTTTGTTGAATAAGTATCATGATGAATAACATGATACAAGATGGAGGAAGAGCAATTCCGGTTGACATCATCGATACATCTCCGAGTGAGCAATAACAATCAACATGATATTGGTGTAATTGCTAATCTCAGGAAGATGTGCTCCATCAACTGGGTATTGATCTTCTTCGTAGTTTGCATTGACTATATCTTGATGATATAGCCTAAGCCGTAGTATTTGCTACCACGGTTCCGGGGGATTTTTTGGAGGTGAAAACATTGTTATCATGGATAATAGAACTTCTGAGTATTCAAAATAGAACGTAAGAACTGTCACTAGGATTTGATAGTTGCGTCCTAGGAAGCAACTTTGGCAAAAGATGACACGTTTCTTGTATTTATGTGCTTTTTTTCATTGTAAAGACTTGAAGCTGATACAACAGAAGCTCTTAAGGTCAGTCGTTACTTTCAATAAGTGATGACAAACTTAGCCTCCCGAGTTTCAGAATTATGGCATGAATGTTCCAAGATGATATCAGACCGATTTGGGCTTGATGTAACTCCCAATCCTCAGTCAATAACAGTCATCGACACTTCGGATATTCTGCGATTTGGAGGGCAGTATTTTGACGAGAATAGAGAACTTCAGATAACACATGAAGTTGTAGAAGGTAAGATTCCACTCAAGGGTATAGTCTTTAGAGAGTGCTTAATCAATTCATTACCTCAAGACTTGTGTCCAGAAGCAAAACGGGACCTTGCTTCTGAATTCACGCGACAATCTCTGAAGAAGGTTGACAAAAGAAAATGGATGACAGCATGGAAATCTGTTCCTTCACTGCGAATCCGGGCAAACCTGGTTTACAATTCGTTTGAGCTGATGACCTGGATAGATGCACTTGGTGGGAATAGTGAATTGGATTCACTGTCTCATGAATTTGTGTGCATGTTTCGCTACGGAAAGTCATTAGATTTTGAAGAATATGTTGAGTATATGACTAAGAGAGTCCAGAATATTGTAGTTGGGCTTAGTCCTGCAGAAGTGAAAATAGTAGATGCTTTGATGAAGAATCGGGATGCGTCATATCATGAAGTAGCTGAGATTACTGGATTAAGTGAGCCTTGGGTCAGTACTCGAATTAATCATTTGAAACGTAAATATGTCTTAATGGAGCTCACAGCAGTTCCATTCTCTAGAATTGGAATAAGAACATTCCATGTTCTTCTCTCTGGACCATCATGGAGCGATCCAACCAAGCTCATCACAAAATGTCCGTTCTTGTACGATGTAAGGTCGATTCTCAATGGTCCTTGGCAATCTATGGCCCGATTAGTTGTGCCGGACTGTCCAGAAAACACACGTTCCTTAGAACAAATGACCTCTATTCTGAGCGACTCTGGCATTGCATGTGATGTTGCAGAAACTTTCTCCGTGGGTGTTTCAAACTCGTTCTATCACTATAATGGTAAGAATCGTAGCTGGGAAATTCCATGGGTAGCCATGGAAGGCTGGGGTCATAGAATCAAAGAAGAGTCAATAGACCAGCTTGTAGAACGTATCGATTATCCCGCAAGTACAACTGATCACTATCTCGACTCTCTTGATATGAGGATTCTTGAGTTGGTAACCCAAGGACTTGTTTCTACTCGAATACTTAGGAAAGATCTTTCAGTTGGACAGACTAAACTCTTGAAACGTTTAAAGAAGCTTAGATTAGAAGGACTAATCCGAAAAGATTGGGCAGTATACAACATTGGTCTGGTGGAAAGAATAGCACTCAGAGCCACAGATAGAAAAACTTCCAGTCTTCTTGATGCATGGTCTAGAGAACTTCCGAGAACATTCCTACGTTTTGAAAAGAATAGAAATCTCCTCATGATTGTTGAACTACCGATAGGTGGATCAACCAAGATGATGGACACACTCCGTTTACTCAAATGGCCAATCACTATTTCTCCCCTAAGTAGTGGTATCTGGGGTCACTGGAAATTTCCCAGACGATATTGGGATGTCGAACACCAAAGATGGCGAACACAGAAAAATGAAATTGCGAATTGGCTAAGTACACTAGTAGAGGAATGTGAGAATCTGGCTGTTGAAACGGAAAGCTCACAAAGAGATAGCCTAGCATCTCTAAAACCTCGATACTAAGGGGTATCGAATAATCGGTAGCACAATTATACTAAAAATGAAAATATAATGATAATTGCTACCAATTACTCAGAATTGCATTTCAGAGAGTGCGTTTTATCCAAGCAATCCCCTAGTTTTGGCGTTTCATCGATAGCTTATATGCTCATTATTCGTTTTATAGTTCAGGACTGGATCTCCTGAAAAGGGGAATGAATTGTCTCGAAAAACTCGTATGATGGGGGGGACCAAGGGTCTGGAAATAATCCAGACCCTACCCACCATATACAATACACAGGGGGTGTTTTGTTTATACCTCCTACAAAAATAAATCTCAGCACTTTCATCGGAGTCTACAAGCAATGATTAAACCAAGAATCCATGTTGCATTCCTTGCAAAAAAAGAGAACATCGAATACCTGGCTGTAAGACGGAGCATAGATGAACTATATATTATTCACACTAGTGATCAAGATGAACTGGCAGATTATCTCATCGACAAATTTTCCAAGTTGGGTATCACTGTCACACCGGTCAGGGTTATACCAGATGATTTCACTAACATACTATCTTCAACCCTGAGCGCTTTGGATTCACAGAAACTTGATCTATGTGATATTGAGTTTAGTGTATCCTCTGAAAATTGTATGATGACTCTAGCGGCATGCATTTCTGCTGCAATTGTCAAAGCTTCAATAATCTACGTAAAGGGGAATGAAGTATTCAATATCGCCGAAGTATGGCCTTCTCAATTAGTCAACCTCACTCACCAAAAACGTGAGATACTCAGCTATCTTGAGAACAATAACAAACCTGTACACCAGAAAGAAATCGCTGAAGAAACGGGGATTAGACAATCAGGATTATCTAGACATCTTCGAAACTTAGAATTAGCTGGCTATGTTACCAGATTTCGGATTTCTCGTTGTAAGCAAGTCCAGATAACAGAGCTTGGATGTGCTGTACTTCATCACAAACAAATCAGGAAGAAACGCATTTGGAGCTCTTATACCCCGCAAATGTTAGAAAAGATTCAGACGGTGGGATAATACAATGTGTGCATCTGATTCGTTCTTACTTGAACCTGGAACTAAAGCCATGTTAGATGATTATGCAGCGTTGTATAATGCAATAGATTCACTTGATAACCCAGACCATGTAGAACTTACTGGAGAATACTTCCGTTCCTCTTTTTCATATCCATCCGTTGAAATTGGTCGCGATATTGTACAGATTCAAGACTCGGAGGGCTGTCTGGTCGCAGCAGGTACAATTTTTTCACAGAATACTTCCCCTCCAAGCTCTAGAGTAATGGTTCAAGTTCGCCCAAATTATCAAAAACGAGGCTTTGGTTCAATCGTTCTAAATCACCTTTTCCAGACTGGAAGAAAGAATGGAGCAAGAATATTTGTTTGTCGAATACCTAGCTTTCGACCCAATGCGATAATGTTTGCTGAACGTAAAGGTTTCAAGCATGAATACTCTTGGGTAAAAATGCGACTTGAGTGTAATAAACCTCCAAAATCTCCAGTCCCACCTCAAGAATTGATATTGAGAAATCTGGATATTGGAAGAGAACTCAAAACCTGGGCACATCTTCAGAATGCTATATACAAGGATAGTTTCGATTATAACGAAACTACTGTGGACTCACTGAAGGCTCAAATCAAGCACCATAGCTTTGATCCTAATTTATTAGTCATAGGGGAAGTTAATGGCAAACCTGTTGGGCTATGTACAGGTTGGTCAATCACACCTAGAAAAAATGAGCACAAGAAAAATGTTCTGCAGATTCATGGATTGGGAGTTTTACCAGAATATCGACGTAACGGTTATGGTCAATCTTTGCTACTTGAGGTTCTGAATCGTGCGTACATTGATGGTTATGGCATATCTGAACTTGTCGTTAATAGTACAAATCAAGCGGCAATTAGTATGTACATGAAGTATGGTTTCCAAGAGAGATACAGACATCTTTGGTATAAACAGGAATTTTGGTAGGAATCTCCAGTAGATGACATCATCCAACTATTGCACAGTACTGAAGCTCACTTTGTTGTCCCATGTGGGTGGTGCATTATGACTGTAACTTAGCAAAGACGATTTTGAATTACTTGATTAATCAGGTAAATTATGGTTAATTCGGAGGAACCTCTTCGTGAGGCTCCTCGTCATTCTCGATGGATATCTAATAAAATCAAATTCATTCCTGAATGAAAATTAGAAAAGTGCTATCAAAAAAAGAATGAGAGTAGCAATATCTAAGTTGCCACTCCTATAATTGCTTAGTTATACAGATAGAACGGAGATTGCTGATTCCAATCGAGCATGTAGGGTTCCATGAACACGGTCTTTCCATCAATCACTGTGCTCTTGGGATACTCAGTGCTCAGACTGGTGAAGATTGCTTCTATTGAAGCAGTACCCAAACCTCCGAGTTGACCAGTATGTTGCCAAAAGTCCTGTCTAAAATAATCATTGAACGATTTTTGACCACCAGTCGAAGAGCCCATCCATAATTCATTGGGTTGCGGGTACATCGTAACGCCATCTCTAAGTTGTGCATTTAGAATGAAATTTCCCGCAGAACATGCGTGAATCCATGTGAAGATACGACTAGCAGAACAACTGTGTACCTTAGGACCAAACCATGAAGCTGTAAAATACGTGAAAGCATTGTATTTTTTCGTATCCCAGCATGCCATTCCTAGTAGATTGTGGTGTGTAGCAAAAGTGAATACAACAATATCATTAGTATCAGCCCCATCAACCACATTGTTTACTGCAGCTTTGATATTGGCTTTAGTAGCTCGT
>JABCTV010000163.1 GCA_018238205.1 Candidatus Thorarchaeota archaeon | reverse complement strand
CTTTTAGTCATTGTGCGGTATATCGAATGTGAACACACGACTGTGAAAGCCCCACCAAGCTAGAGGGAAGATTGTGTGCAATTTTATTGATACTTGGAATTATACCCGGAATATGCTACTATTTTATCAAATGGAAATCATGCCCGATGTGTAATAGCCAAAACTGGGGGGTAAAACCAAAGCGTAATAGTTTTTGATATCCACAAAATCTTGTATGGTATTCGGTGCGTCTACCCTAGTTCTTGTTTTCATCTCGTTCACCTTTAGCATTTCTTCTATCTAAAAACCAACGTCCTATACAGTACCCTATTGCAGCGATCACAATCTGAACCGGTAGCATAAAAATACGCTTTCCAGTAATATCCAAACTCTCATAGTATGTCGGTCCGAACATAAAAAATATTGATACCAATAAAATGAACAATATAATCATAACTGCCCAATTTCTTCTATCTTCATTCATCTTCTTTTCTCCTCCTTGGGTTAGTTATTCTTCAATGAGTTCATTACCATATCTCCTCAAATGATTGTTTCGTGACCTCGCCGCTCAGCCTCACGTATTGGTTGGCGGTTTCTATGGACGCCCATCCCATTAGATCCTGTAGCGTGAAGACATTAACTGACTTTCTTTTTCTCATCGATTTCACTATGAACATCGTAGCAAAGGTTCCGCGAAGCGCGTGTGGGAAGACCTTGTGGGGTATCTTTGCCCTCTTAGCAGCTTTCTGTAAATGATAATACGCAGAGCTAGGGCTAGGTATCGATTGACCTACTGAATTGAAGGCCCTGAAAAAGTTTTTCAATAGTGGTCTAATCTCAGAAGCAATCGGGATGATTCTAGCAGCTCGATTAGTCTTAGGTCGCCAAACCCCGTCCTTACAGTCCTTACAATCGCAAGGCATCTCTTCGGGAATCCGGATGACGCCCCGTGTGAAGTCTACCCAGTCCTTCCTCATATGGACAAACTCTCCAACCCTCATGCCAGTGGACAGAAGCACGTTGACTATGAAGGACTCGCGAAGGCTCTCAGCTGATGCCTTTATCAGGTCTTTGACCTCCTTCTCCGATAGAATGTTGTCCCTAGTCTTTGCCTTTGGCACGCTTCTTCGATTCCTCCTCATCAACGATTTTGGGGTTAAGCCACCGGACAAAAAATGCACTAGGATTTACAGACCTCATCGTTCAACATCTTTCTCCCAATAGTATTCGACTGAATTAACATCGTCCGCCCCTAGATATTCTAGCATCGACCTAAGAAGCGGCTCAAGGTGGCTAGGGTCATCGAGTGCAAAAACAAAGATCGGTCCTTTCAACTTCTTCAGGATCTTGCTGGTCCTGTACTCAGCTATCACATTCATGTGCCACGGCCACGCAGCATCAACAAAGCGTTCTCTTATTTCAATCCTCTTTGCCCTTTGTCGTCCGCCAATGGTGTATCTGAGAAATAAGTAACGCTTGTTGTATGGCCTCATATTATTGAAGGGGGTTTTGTGGCTCTTACGTTTGTCGGTGACCTTCCTGAACCTTTCGAACGCATCACGAGAAACCACGATAGGCATGACTATCACAATCCAAGGAGTAACAATCTGATGGTGCGGACTAGGTTCATCATTGAAGCGAGTTTCAATAATTCTCCGTCGAAGGGCAACTGAAGGATTGGGAGGATTTGTTTCTTCATTTTCATCACCGTGAGGGTAAGTGAAGATGCCAGGGCCGGCAGGATCGTCACGGCTCAGTGAACCCCTGAATCCGCTAGGTTATATGGTTCTAAGTATAGGTACTAACGTACTTACTAAAGTAACTAAGTGTTAGGTTACATGACTCTTAGGTATAGTCTTAGTAACGTACTTGCTAAAGTAATGCACAAAAAGATAGTAATGAATTTGAAATGATTAAATATTGTGTTTGAAGACAAGGACTTCGAGATTCTTCAACAGGCCAAGGGCGACGATACTTGTACCGAAGCGCTAGTCAAGTGGGCCAAGATGGTGTTGAAGGATCGTGAGTCAGAATGATAGTGATAGCTTTTTTGGTGTGGGCCTGCGCCGTTCTTGCGCTGGCTGAGTTTCTGAAATATGCTACCAAGAAATATGCGCCTAAAGGAGGCCGAGTCGCAGTGATTGAAGATAAAGCTGATGGCCTCCTAGATCTTCGACGGACATCTTGGACCCTACTACGAAGTGGAATGACAATGAGAAGAGGGGTTTGTGATGGTCCCCCCCTTCACGACTATACATTTCCCAAATTTTTCCGAATTCCTTCATTGTCCCATGTATTCGTGTCCGAGTTCGTTCCCCTGCAATATGTGAACAGAAATGAAGGAAACAACAATGAAACTAAATGAGCTATTGGAAAGACAAGTGGCGATAATAAACGTTGGAATGTCAACTACTAGAGGAATCCCCGGCCCATTGTTCGAGGACGGTACATTCCGATATGTGCCAATAAGAGAGCGAAAGCCTGGCAATCTTACACCAAGATACAGGGATCTAGGACTGGCTGAATGGGTTCCTGATCCAGACGACTTTGCTCACTACGACCCTGAATTCGAAACCATGACCTTTGGGGACTACGAGTACCGGCCGAGGGTTGCGAATGCAAAGAAACTCCAGAGCGGGGATTTCCTATTTTTCTTTGCGTCACTCTCAACAATGGAGGATAGGAGAAGAAGGGGCACTACTGGCTTCTTCCTGATAGGTTACTTTGAGATTGACCGAATTATCCCATACAACGAAGCCAAGAACTCTCCACTGACTAAGAATAACGCACACATAAGGAGAACTAGAGATTCAGAGTTCTCGATCTGGAAGGGAACGTCACGGTCTGCTTTTCTTGAGTTTGCAGTACCAATCGATAGAGAGTCCACAGACCTCTGGCTCAGAACGAGCAAGGGAAAGAGGCTGCCTTGGGGGTCGGTTGACAGGAGCGGTCGCCGACGCTCTGACCTAGAAGTGATTAACTCAGCTACACGCGCCAGCCGCTTGATACGCCCAGAACATCGATGGGCATTCTGGACGCTTGTCAACGCAAAGAATCCGGGGCTTCCCATATTTTCGTATAATAGTCCCTCCCATATCAAACAAGGCAACCAAGGTGATTGAAATGAGTTTGATGACCATTGTGTGGATTATGATAATCATATCTCTTGTTCTTACATGTTGGTCGTGGAATAAAACCAAGGATGTTCATAGATGCCCTGATTGTGGTGCAAACCAGAATTACACCATCGTTGAGGTTCGTGGTAACGAGCGGGATGTGAGATGTAAGAGCTGTGGGCGTCGCTGGACCGTGACGAAGGGCAGATTTGAGATGTGGCTTACCCAAGACTGGATGAAAGAATAAACGAAGAAGAGTTTAAGGCGGATGAGTCAGACAGGAGGAATTGACTGAAGATGGCAGAGATTGATACAACTCTGAAACAACCGCCACCGGATAAGAACAAGAGAGAACGCATAGCCACAGTATGTTCTCTCTGTGGCTGGGTCGTTATACTTGCCTTCTGTTGGGCCTATAGCACGGTGCAATATTTTCCTGATGACATCTGGTTAGAAATTGCCTACGTGGTGACGTTGCTCGTTGCGGGATTCTTTATCGGCATATCAGTCGTTAAGATATGGAGGGCAGTCTTGAATCTCTACAAACACCGGGGAGGCGATTCTTCGCCTTCGGACTTGCCTGAAACCTGATGACGAACCGGATGAAAAGTAATCGAATCATGATACCGAAACTACTAGTAACAAGGAGGTGATTGAAACGAACAATCCAATGAAGAACAAGATTAGGAAACTCTGGGATGAGATGAACGAGCATCCATTCTGGATTGCATCTGGAATCTATGTAGGTTATGCAACATCTCAATGGTTGGGATATTTCAAGGGATATATTTTGTTGGAGAGGGTGTTGCTCTTCACACTTGGGGCTCCTCTTCTGTTATGTGGTGCCTATTACATTAGAAAACCAGAGCATCATATGATTTCTAGGAAGATAATAATAGTGGGTGGAGCACTGTGTTTGGGGTCCCCCATCTGGCTCTTCCTTAACTATATTCTCTATGTCCCTACATGGGCTCCATTCCATAGTCATCGCAGTATCTTAAATACAGTGGCTATCATCTTGGCTACAGCATTATCATACGGCGGGGCGGCGTACCTGATGGACCGACTTGGCAGGAGAGGTCTTTGGCCGGGTGCGGCAAAAGTGTATGGAATAATTCAGGAAGCAACCAGCGATGAGTGAGACTGACAGAAGAAATCGAATGATTGTAGCTGTACTGTCCATTCCATTAATACTAATATTCATCATGTTTGGACCACCATACTATGAGAGCTTGAGTATTTATGGAAAACGTGTTTTTATGCCAGTATTTTCGGGGGCATTCTTGTACTTACTGTACTATGTGATAGGAGAGAGAATAATATATGAATGGGTTAACAAAGACAGTACACTAGGTGATGTCGTGCACGAGGATGCAACTGATGACGAACCAGCAGAAGAGTTTAAGGCATATGAATCAAATAACAGGAATGATTGAGATGGCAGAGATTGACACGACCCTGAGACCCCCACCACCGGACAAGGACAAGAGAGAGTTCAGGTCCACAGCCTGCGCTCTCTGTGTCTGGGTCATTGTGTTCATTTTCTCTTGGGTTGCTCTCACGATGGATTACCCGTTAGAGACCATGAGTCTGGGTGAACTGATTGCCCTATTGCTGATACAGCTCATATCGTTGTTTCTATTTCTCTTGGCAATCTACAAGATAGCGAGGGCATTGTTGAATCTCTACAAGTACAGGTGATTCTTCGCGTTCTTCCATGCTTGACGTGCTCGATACCCCCTCTGGAAGAGTCAAACTCATGCAAAGATTCGTAATCATGATACCGAAACTCCACGCACAGGCCGAGTTGGACAACGGACAGAGAAACTAGTCGAGCGCTCGACTAGTTTAGGAACATCAATCAGTCTAAAAGTGTGAACTGGGTAAAATCGTGGCAGTCCATTGTAGATTGTACAAAGTTGAACACCGAAGTCTAGTACGTCTAGGAAACGGCACTGGACTACTCCGTGAGGAACCTTCACAGGTGTGTCATATTCCTCAGAAATCAATGTCGTATTGGTCTATATAAAGCCCACAATAGAATTGTCCAGATATGTCTAGCTTTGCAACAGCCATTTGCAACCCTTAATATACCGTGAAAATTTCGTGACCATAGGGTCCGGATGCAGAAGGGTTACATACTCTCCCCCCTCCTAACCACGCGAATACCTACTTTCTATTTTCCTTCTGCGTCCGGAAACCCTAACCTATTCTACGATCCTAACTGGTTATCTCAGAGAGCTAAAAACATCGTCACGCCTTGCAGTTGTCAAACATTTGGCGGATTCTATCCGACGAGCGTGGTGAAACAAGATCCAAAACAAGAGATGTGCTCAATCCTGGGTCGAGAGTAAACAGCCCAAGACCCATCTCCAACAAGCCTTACAAGCACATGGTTATCTCGCCGCATTTGTCGAACTAGGGTTAAAGCGGCCCTGACTCCCTTCGGATGCTCGACCAGCTTGTAGACATAGCCATTGATAATTTGCCACTTATCCGCGTTCATATACTCTGGTGTCGACCTTGCCTAATAACTACGTTTGATAGGATTGCAACACGAATTCACTTGCGGATTATGATGTTCGCGCCATCAATCCGAACATTCGGAAACTCATCTGACAGCTCAAGTAGCCAGTCCTCCAGTTCCTCAACACTGCTGAAGCGGAGCAATGTGGCTAGGCGATTCATGGGTAGGGTTTCATACCTTCCGATTATCTTTCGGAGCTGCATCATCCTGAAGGCCGCAAGCTCTACTTTTTCTTCCTCAGTACGCGGCGCAATCTTGTCAATCCACGGACTGCCTAACGGAAAGTCCCACACAAAGAGCTCACCCTCAAGGGTACCAGCAACAAGCTGACGACCATCGCTACTCATCGCTAAGGAGTGCACGTTATCCGTATGGTCAAGGGTCCCTAACAGAACACCTCCGTGCATTTGCCACACTCTGATTGTGTAGTCATTGGCGCCGGTTACAAGGTATCGTCCATCGTGTGACACCCATAGTAGGAGGATTGCTGAGGTGTGACCGGACAATGTGTTCAGGAGCATTCCAGAATCCACATCCCAGATATGCACGTTGCCATCCTGACCGCCTGAAATCATGAAACGCGATTCAGGTGTGAATACGAGTCGAGTTACATTCCCCTTGTGCCCATGAAGTGTGTGGAGTAGAGCTCCCGTATCGAGGTCTCGTAGCCATAGAATGCCTGTGGGA